>JAEDDO010000173.1 GCA_016298055.1 Frisingicoccus sp. | reverse complement strand
ACAAACAGTCAAAAAAATGGAAATTCAGCTGTTTTGACCATCCTCTCCCTGTCAGGCTAATCAAAAGGTATCTTCATCTGCTCACCTTCCGTAAGTTTTATGAATCCATCTTTGTCCAGTTGGTTGACAGTCTCTGTTTCACCCTTTCCCTCTCTGATCCAGCACCGCTGTGTACCAAATCCTTCTTTTGAGAAACGATGATAACCGCCTCTTTTCCATCCAATGATCTGTGTGTCCATGATCTGGCATATCTCATTGGTCTCATATTTCCTTGGTTCACCATCATAATGGTTAAATGCCTCTTTCCAGATCTGTCTGGAGCAGACATAAGTCCCGGCATATCCATCCAGCCATCCCTGAACCTGCCCTGCCATCGTATCTTCCTGCATGAACTGTTTCCGGTATTCAATGATCTGCCCCTCCATTTCTTTTGGAAGTTTCAGAAGGCTGCCTTTGTCCTTGCAGGAATTGAAGATGACCATTGCTTCCGCCCAAAGCTGGTCGAAGTATGCCCTCGATTCTTCTTCATTATCAAGAAGATGTTTTTCCGCCTTTGAGGAATCGACCTCGATTACAAGGAAACGTCTTGCTCCTGTACGGTCAAAAGGCAGGAACTGCTTTGTATTGGTTGTCCCGGCAAACAGACATTGTCTCGGTCTGTCCTCTTCAAATTTCCCATAGGAATTCCGAAATGTGTCTTTCTGCCGGCTCAAAAAGGACTTGATCTCTTCATTGCTCTTTGCACTGATCGCAGCAATCATCTCTGACATTTCCATGATCCAGTGACCCCGGAGCTTTTCATAAATCTTTTTATCTCCCAAATCCCTCAAGTCATCTGAAAACCACTCATCCTTAATAGCCAGAAACCGGAAAAATGTAGATTTTCCTGCCCCCTGTGTTCCTACAAGGCAGAGCATCTCATCTGCCTTACACCCCGGCTTAAAAATACGGAGCAGTGCTTCCATCATAAAATGCTTCAGGCATTCATAGACCATATCCGAATCATCTGCCCCCATATACCTCTTCAATACATAACGGATACGTTCTGTGCCATCCCACTCTAAGCGGTTCAGATATTCGCAGATCGGATGATACTGTTTGCTGTTTGCTTCCGCCCTCAGGGCTTTATCCATGTTTTTCTCATTTCCCAGACTATAAAACTGTTCAAAATACAGATAAAAGAAATCTCTGGCAGCATCTGTCATAGAGATGATCCCATCATTCCACCAGAGTTTCCTGACGATATCGATCCTCTGGTTCAGGAGATTAAATCTCAGGCTCCCTTTCAGGAGCGGGTCTTCCCGAAGCACGATCATATAATTCTGCATCGTCCCTTTGACGGTTCCCTGATTTGTCACAGCCAGATGGGAGCGGATCTCCCTTATGGCATCCACATCCGCCATCTGCTCCATCATCTGCAAAGCGTCCTGCTCCTTTACATTCTCGCTCAATCTTTTCCACCTCCTTTCCTTTTTCCTTGACAAGCATTTTCTTATCCTCTTCATCACCGAACAGAAGAATATCCAGATAATATTCAACGATACTCAACTCCCTCAGTGCGGTGCCAAAATGCCCATCCCACTCTTCCTCTGGTGTTTTTGGTGCATAACATTCTTTCCATTCCAGAAGCAGGGTGCGGTAATCCAGATATGCTTTTGTAAATCTGGCACATTCTGTTTTCCAGTCTGTTTCTGGTGTCTTCCCTTTTTCTTTCACCAGAGACTTTTTCCCAATTTTGGGAGAATCCCTTGCCCTGTTCCCATAGGAGATCCCAAAATCATCTGCCAGCTTCAAAGCAGCCTCTCTGGATTTTAGTCCGAAGAGCTGGGCAGTAAAATCGATCACATCCCCGGTACACCCGCATCCAAAACAGTAATATCTGCGGTCAACTTTCATGCTCGGTGTACCGTCATTATGAAAAATGCACCGGATCAATCCGCTCCTGTTGGGCTTAAATCCATAAAGTTCCGCAGCCTGCCTGACCGTCACATTCTGCTTTACTTCTTCAAACACATTCATTTTTTATCCACTTCCTTTCCAACCCGTTCAGATATGACCGGGTTCAAAAAAAGAGCATCCTGACTTTTATCCAAAACTGAATAAATCAAAATGCTCTTTACAGGGAATCCCTGTCATGATATTTCGTTTTTGTTTTTCTTCTGGCAGCATTTTCTTCTGCGACCCGCTTTTTATTGGCAGCCAGTTTTTCAAGAACACTCGTCCTTGCCTTCTTCTTGATCTGTTCCGTATTCGCTTTCCTGACCTCTGGCTCCTGAAGAGTTTTCTGCACTTTTTCAATAACTGCATTTGCTGCATTCCGTAATTTCTCTTTCGCCAGCTTAATCACATTTTTGGTAATTGTTTTTGCCTTATCAGAATTATTTGGATTCTGGACAATGTTATTGCAAAGCTGATCCAGAAGCCTGATATCCTCTTCCTGTGTCTGTGCCCTTACTTTTTCCGTAACGACTTCCACCGCCTTGTCATAAGCGATCTCTGACACTTCATCGATCAGGGTTTCATTATCCATGATTTTTTCTTCCTGTTCCTTTATCATCTGTTCCTGCCGGGCAATCTTTTCTTTCTGTGCCTGTATGATAAACTCCTGCTTTTCCAGATACTTCTTTCCGCCATATTCCGGCGCTTCCTCAATCTCCAGCCCATACTGCCTGCAAACATCAAACAGAAGATTCCTGCAGATCAGATCAAAAGTCATCTTCCGGTTATTGTTTCTTCCTCTGGGCTTATCTGGATCGGGAAGAGGAATTCCAAGTGCTTCCAATGCCTTTTCCTGTTGCGGACACAGTTCCCCATATTTATTCTCGCAGTCAAACACGTGACGTTCATGGATATGGGGAGTGGTCTCATCCATGTGGAGTGCAAAATCCAAAATATGCACATGGTCTCCAAACATCCCCTCGAACCTTTTCATAAAAGAATCCGCAATATGAAAAAGCTGTTCTCCCGATATATGCTCCCCCTCCTTTCCGATCTGGAATATCGTTTCTTCCGGACAGGTCATTTTATTTTTTAACAGATCTTCCGTTGTCCGGTTTCTTTCCGGGTGGCGGTTTTTCTCATTTCTGGCATTCTGCCCTTTTATAAAATCGCTGTAATGGTCTTCATAATACATCTTTTCAATATCATGAAAACTTGCCTCCGGCTCGACCGGTCCCCAATTCCTAAGTGTCTCATCTGAAGGGTTCTGGACATATCCCCGGTAACAGTCCCAATAGATATTCTGCTTTTCCCTCTCCGCATCAATATGCTCGCTGTTGGCAATATCGAATTTTCTGTCATTGTGCTTTGGATTATAAACACCATGTTTCCCCGATCTGCCATTATGCCTTGTAGCTCTCATTTTTCTGATTCCCCCTTTCATCCATTCTGCATTTTTTCATTTTTCTTTTTCCCATTCTGCCCTCCTCTGTGGTCTTTCCATTATCTGCCTCTTGCATTCCACAAGCTTTTTTCATGTGGCGGTCATTCCCGAAAATGATTTTGGGTAACACAATTCGCCAGATAATACCCAGTACGACTTGACGCAGGCATCAAATCACTGGGCAAGGCGTTTCACCCTTGACCCGATAATGGGCTTTGCCCCTTAACCCCAGCATGGAGCTGCC
>JAEDDO010000172.1 GCA_016298055.1 Frisingicoccus sp. | reverse complement strand
ATGACCATTCCCTCTTCTTTTTTATATTTGAACTGTCCGTTCTGGTTGATACATATGCCGGTTGTATCCATTCCACGATGCTGCATGGAAAAAAGTCCATAATAGATTGACGCTGCGGTGCTGAAAGCATCGACGTTGTTGTTGTACATAGCAAATAATCCGCTGCGATCCATAACTTACCCTCCTATTACATCTCTTTCAGGTATGTTTCGTATTTTACATTTTCTAATTTGTCTGCTTTTTTAAGAACCATCTGATTTAATCCTTCTGCATAGTCCTTTAATCTTGCTGAAAGTTCTGCATCGGTTGTTGCAAGAATCTTTGCAGCTAAAAGTCCTGCGTTCTGTGCACCGTTAATAGCTACAGTAGCTACAGGAATGCCCGGAGGCATCTGTACGATGGAATAAAGAGAATCCACACCGCCAAGTGCCTTTGTCTGTACCGGTACACCAATAACCGGAAGAACTGTCATCGCTGCTGTCATTCCCGGAAGATGTGCTGCTCCGCCGGCTCCGGCGATAATTACTTTAATACCTCTGCCTTCGGCTGTTTTTGCGTATTCACATAAACGATCCGGTGTACGATGCGCTGATACGATCGTCAGTTCATATGGAACTTTAAGTTCATCAAGAATCTCTGCCGCTTTCGACATAACAGGAAGGTCAGAATCACTTCCCATAATAATGCCAACTTTTACGTCCATGGTACTTCCTCCTCATAATTTAAAATGATATTTTTGAATGGGCAAGACGGGCTTTTTCGAGTGCACTTTCCACGGTTGTGTCTGTCACTGTGATATGCCCCATCTTTCTTCCCTTTGATACCTTTTCTTTGCCATAGATATGAACTTTCACTTCACCGATGGCATATGCCTCTTCAAGGCCCTTCACCTCAGCCTTATCAACAGAATACTGTCCGATAATATTTTTCATAACTGTCGGACGGATCAGCTCAGCCGAACCGAGAGGCAATCCCAGAATTCCGCGGATATGATTCTCATACTGGGATGTAACGCATCCTTCAATTGTATAATGTCCGGAGTTATGCGGTCTCGGTGCCAGTTCATTGACAAGCACTTCTCCGTCTGCTGTCACAAACAGCTCGATACAGAGCATTCCGTATGCATTAAATGCATGCACGGCTCTGCGGGCAATATCCATCGCCTTCTCCGTACTGGTTTCGCTTATATTGGCCGGCACAGTTGTTTCATCCAGAATACTGTCCTTATGAACATTTTCTGCAACAGGAAAAACTTTGACATCGCCGTTCACACTTCGGCATACAAGAATGGACACTTCCTTTTCAAATGGACAGAAAGCTTCTACCATCAAAGGCAGCTTTCCAGAGCCCAATGCTTCAAAAGCCCTCTCCACATCTGCTTCCGTATCAACCGGGGCATTACCTTTACCGTCATAACCGCCGGTGCATGTTTTAAGCATCATCGGATAACCAAAGATCTTTCCCGCCTCACGAATATCCTCCGGTGTCTCAACTTTTTTAAAGTCCGGCACAGGAAGGTCATTCTGACGCAGCCACATTTTCTGATCATATTTATTCTGGATATGAAGCAGTGTCTCGCTGGAAGGATATACCTTGTGTCCTTCCGCTTCCAGTTCCCGGAGTGCCTGTGCATTGATATGCTCAAACTCATAAGTGATCACATCTACTTTATCTGCAAGTTCGTGAAATGCACGAACATCATCAAAATCCGCAACAATATGCTCATCTGCAATGCTGTCTGCCGGACATTTCGGTGTTGGATCAAGAATCACGAAATAGGTGTCCAGTCGTTTTGCATCTAAAATCATCATCTTTCCAAGCTGTCCGCCGCCAATAATTCCAATTCGATACATACTTTAAAGCCTCTCTTTATTAAAATATAAGTACATCTAATAAGTCTTTTGAAATTTAATTTTACACTATTTCATTGTAACCGCCACACCTTTATCCGTCAATAGCTCCATGCCAAAAAAGGCTCTTCAAAGAGCCTTTTTTTCATACTTATTAAACACACTTATCAATCTTTATTAAGAGGAATATTGAGACTTTCTGTTCCATCAAGAACAAAGCGTCCATCACGGATAATAGATATCATATTTTCATCCGGATCGACAACAACGATCTCACCAATCTCATCATAAGGTATGGTTATATCTGTATGGCAGTTAAAGTAGGCATTAAATCCTTCTTCCCCTCTCCTTGCAGAAATTTCATTTTCTCTGGCAATCATCTCTTTGCCGTCCGGATTATAAATCGGATGTTCTTCCGCTCTGGAATAACATGTATCACCGATGGCAAAATGGGGGCCTGTCTTCTCCACGATCAGAATTGGCAGCCGCTCAATCATATGATACTTCTCAGCAGCCGCATAAGCTGTTGTGTTTGTTCCGATGGCAAACTCACCGATCGGCAGCGTATCCCGTCCGACCATAAGATAATCTTTTATCAGACGCTTATTATGTTCTTCATCCTCCGAATTTCCACAGCTGTAACTGATGATCTTCCCGTCTGCAAATCGCAGCATAAGATCCTTAAAATGAATACCGTTTAAATAGACGCTCGTCGCATGCAGCAATCCCTCTGTACCCGAAAGTTTTGGACTGGTAAACACTTCACCAACCGGAATATTCACATCTGCACAGCAGTTTTCAAACAGAGTCTGTTTTTCCGGATCAGCAAGCGGATGAAGGTGTACTTTCATAACGGTCTTATTCGGAGCCTTTCCCCGTATATATACGTAACGTCCTTTATCCAGCACATCAATGATCTTCTGCTGAATATCCTGATATGTCTGATTATCCAGTGTATTGACTTTGATGATCTCTTCAAAAATCTCCTCAAAATCTTCTCCGATGTCCGGTGTCGGAAAAGCAATGATGGTAAAACTAATCTCCGAACTTTTTCGGAATTCTTCTGCCAGAACTGCCTGCAAATTCGAAAATTCACTCTCCAGCTTTTGTTGTTTGCTGCTCATATGGCAGGCATTTTCCTTCATCACCGGTGCAAAAGGTTCCTCTCCGAAGGTTTCAAAACATGCCGGACCCGCATTTTCACAAACCCATGTCCGACATTCTTCATAAGCTTTTCTTAATGCAGCCAGATGACGGCTCGCAAGCGGACGGTCATAAAAAAGTGCTTTATCCTTGCAATGATCAAATTCAAACTGAAGGTTGGCACCCTTGCCCTGATAGCCAATCCGGATCTGACGGCGGTTTAAAATGGTTGTTGATGCCGGGAAAAAGACCGGTTCCAACCCGTGAGATCTGAATTTTTCAACAGCACTCCGAAAAACCCGCTCAAATCCAAGACTTCCGCGAATGGTCACATAGTGTTTATCCACAAGAGAAATCCGATTCACTTCAAAGCCTCGCAGATACCCTTCAACAAAGGTATCTGCAATGCGATCGATCTTCTCCTGACTCATGCCGTTCAAATATTCTGCCGTCTTTAACTCCGTATCCGAAACATATTCTCCAAAACGATATAAATATCTTAAGTCTGTCAGATCTTCCGACATAATAATGGATTTGATAGGGGAAAAATCCGGGTCAAACTGCTCATGCATCCGCCAGGAAGTCATCTCTTCACTGTAATCGCTGACATACCAGTAGATGACGCTTCGGATATCCTCTGACTTCGGTAAGCTTTGCTCCTG
>JAEDDO010000171.1 GCA_016298055.1 Frisingicoccus sp. | reverse complement strand
CGGAGAAAATGACTCCGGTTTCAGCATTTTTACAAACACATTATCACTGGATATTCCCACAAGGCTCATAAGCCAGGCTGTTATGGTTGTTCCTATATTTGATCCCATGATAACAGCGACAGTATTGCCTATATTCATAAGTCCGGAGTTAACCAGTCCAACAAGCATTACAGTTACAGCCGATGAACTCTGGATAGCAACGGTAATAATACACCCCATAAGAAGTCCGCTTAGGCGGTTCTTTGTCATCTTATTTATAATCCGCTCCATTTTGCTTCCGGCAATGCGCTCAAGACTATGTGACATCTGATTCATCCCATATATGAAAAAGGCAAGACCACCCAATAATGTAAAAACCGAAAACAAACTCATCACATCCTCCAATCTACAATCATTTATTATCTGAGTATTGCAAATACAACATCTGCAGCATAAATCATAAGCATCAATATTCCTTCGCCACGTGCAATTCTCCTCGAGGTAAAGGCAAATATATAAGATATTCCACTGACTACTACGAGTATCATCAGGTCATATACAGAAGCCATATTGATCGATACAGGATGGATCAATGCCGAAATTCCCAAAATGAACAGAAGATTAAAAATATTAGAACCAATAACGTTTCCAATCGCCATACCGGTTTCACCCTTTCTGGCGGCAACTTCAGATGTGACCAGTTCCGGAAGGGATGTTCCGATAGCCACGATTGTAAGCCCTATCAGCGTCTCTGTCATACCGGCTGCTCTTGCGATTTCTTTTGCGCAGTTTACTACAACCTGTCCTCCCACAAGGATCATCACAAGTCCGATCACAATATACAATAAACACTTCCACATAGGCTCTTTGCCGGTTTGCTCGTCATCGGTTGGATTTTTCCTCTCTTTTAAGACCAGGAAAACAATATACCCGATAAACATTACCACAAAGATAAATGCCACCGGCCGCGATACAACGGCAACTTCACGATCCATACCGTATTCGGCAAAGTGTCCATTAAACAATACTGAACCGCAGGACACCAGTAAAAGCAGTATAGTGGTGATGATCGCAACAGGGAAATCCCGCTTTAATACAATCCCATCAACCGGAAGAGGATAAATGATCGCACATATTCCAAGAATACCCAATAGATTAAAAATATTGGAGCCTACAACGTTACTGAGTGCGATCTCGTTTGAACCCTGAAACGCTGCAACTGTACTGACTGCCATTTCCGGTGTACTTGTCCCAAGCGCAACGATCGTTAATCCTATGATCAACCCGGGAACATTAAAATTCCTGGCGAGTGCTGAGCTTCCACCTACGAACATATCAGCGCCCTTAACAAGACATACAAAACCTACCACCAGAAGCAATATTTGAAGCAAAATATTCATAGAAACATACCTCCTCTACCTTATCGTTTCCAGGCGTATTGTGTTGGTACTGCCTGATTGTTTGCTGGCCTGTCCACCGGTAAGTATGATATTGTCTCCACTTTTAAGTTCAAGAATATCCATAGCATGTCGACTCGCATGGTAGAACATGACATCGACCGATTCAAATTCATCACTCATGACAGGAGTAACTCCCCAACTGAGGTTCAACTTCCGCCATGCCTTTTGCGAAGTCGTCATACCGACTATATCCACCGGGCACCTGAACCGGCTTACCATTCTGACAGTCATCCCGGATATGGAACTTATTACGATTCCCTTTGCCTTGGTATCGATTGCCATTGCACATGTGGCATGTGAGAGTGCATCCAGATTGTTCTTTATGACATAATCCGTTCTGTAAAATCTTTTCACATAGTCAATATTCTTTTCTGTATACTCTGCGATCTCTGCCATATTCCTTACAGCTTCAACAGGATATTTCCCCGCAGCAGATTCCCCGGAAAGCATTATGGCAGAAGAACCATCATATACAGCATTGGCAACATCCGAAATCTCTGCCCTCGTAGGTCTGGGATTATGTATCATGGATTCAAGCATCTCCGTTGCGGTAATAACCCTTTTTCCGAGAAGTCTGCATTTCTTGATAAGGTATTTCTGGATAGCTGGTACTTCAATAAATGGAATCTCAACGCCCAAGTCTCCTCTCGCCACCATTACCCCATCAGCGATTTCACATATCTCATCAATATTATCCACACCGGATCTGTTCTCAATCTTGGCGATAATATCAATATCCTTGCCTCCGTTTTCATCAAGAAAATTCCTGAGTTCACTGACATTTTCTTTGTTAGACACAAAAGATGCCGCAACAAAATCAATATCATTCTCAATACCAAACAACAGATCGGATTTATCAGCTTCACTGAGGAAATCACCTTTGAACACATGCCCCGGAAAATTCATGCTTTTATGATCTGAGATTTCTCCGCCGGCTATGACATCGCACACTATGTCTGTTTCCGTCAATTCCTTGACTTCAAAAATGAGCAAACCATTATTTACAAGTATCCTGTCACCAACCTTTAATTCTGACACAAGGGCTGCATAGTTTACGGAAACAATAGTCGCATCCCCTGAAACATCTCTCGTAGTAAATGTAAAGGTCTGTCCATCCTGCAGGGTTTCTTTCCTGTTTTTAAAACCCCTGATCCTGTACTCCGGTCCTTTGGTATCAAGCATAATCGGCAACGGATAGCCCAGCTTCTCTCTGACCTTCTTTATCATCTTGATCTTTTCCAAATGTTCCTCATGTGTTCCGTGAGAGAAGTTCAATCTTGCCACATTCATTCCGGATTGGCACAT
Organism: Frisingicoccus sp.; assembly: GCA_016298055.1. Classification (GTDB taxonomy): domain Bacteria; phylum Bacillota; class Clostridia; order Lachnospirales; family Lachnospiraceae; genus Frisingicoccus. The sequence continues at coordinate 925 of JAEDDO010000171.1, read as the reverse complement.
TTTGGTAAGTATCTCTTCGCCGGCACTTGCCGGTCCTATTGTGCATATAATCTTAGTTTTTCTCATCTTTACTTTTCCCTTCTGTTTCTTCTATGTCGTTGTACTTTATATCATCATCCTTTTTAGAATCTTCAGACGAACCGCCATTTTCCAGCCACCAGACCCAAATCCCTGCTGCTATAGCTATTACACTCATTATGGCTACTATTATATTTGTAAGCATTTCTCTTACCTCCGAGTTTTCAATCTGTGATCTTATAACCTCCATCTCTCTTTTCCATAGCAAAACAAGGCAAACGTATCCTACGTTCACCTGACTACGTGTTATGTATTTAATTGAGACTAGGGTTTCATTCCATCCAGATTATGGATATAAGTAATGATAAAATGATGACTTGTTGTTAATTCTCTAAAGAAAAACAGTAGAAAGAATACACATATACCGACAAGTATAAACAGACCACCTATTACAGCATAGGTCAGTTGCTCCCTGGAGCCGATGGTTTTTCCTGCAACAGGTTTCTTTGAAACAATACTTTTAATTACCGAATAATTGGTTATTTCGTCAGAAACAAGATCATAAAACTCATTCCCCGACGATGTTATCGAACTGGAGGTATTTGAACCCGAATATGAAAGTTTCTCAAACTCCGGCTTCTCATTAGAAGTACATACTACCAGAATACATACGATAATAAAACATAACAAGGAGCTGCTATAACGATTATGTCTGATATGGTGCATATTGAACATTATTAGCGTCTCCTTTCTATGTTTCGCTTATTTTTACGCAACGTAATGTTTATATAGCATACATTAAAAGTAACGAATTTTCAATCTTTTTACCCAACCAAGTAAATAGGATCCGGAAAACTTTAATGAGTATTATCCTGCATAAATACTGGGTTCTTTTTGAGAAAAAATC
>JAEDDO010000029.1 GCA_016298055.1 Frisingicoccus sp. | reverse complement strand
TTGGATATACATCAAAAAAGGACCGTGCCTCAAACATCACCGAGGGTTACGGTCCTTCGTGTGCGGATAACAGGAATCGAACCTGCACGGTTGCCCGCTAGATCCTAAGTCTAGTGCGTCTGCCAGTTCCGCCATATCCGCGTAAAACATTGAAAAAGACCTGCATACTTGGATGCAGGTCTTAGTGAGGCATCGGGGATTCGAACCCCGGACAACTTGATTAAAAGTCAAGTGCTCTACCGACTGAGCTAATACCCCACATTATTTTTTTAAGGTACGAAACCTTCTTTATGAACACCCTTTGCACTGCTGCGATGGCTGCTCCAACTGGGCTAGTTGGATTCGAACCAACGTAATGCAGGAGTCAAAGTCCTGTGCCTTACCGCTTGGCGATAGCCCATCAAAAATGTACCTCACGGTAGAGGGTGGATACAGGGACTCGAACCCTGGGCCTCCAGAGCCACAATCTGGCGCGCTAACCAACTGCGCTATACCCACCATAAGCGAGCCTGAAGGGATTCGAACCCCCGACCCACGGCTTAGAAGGCCGTTGCTCTATCCAGCTGAGCTACAGACTCACGGTTTCATATAAATGTGGAATTAGGCTCCACAAAAGCGGGTGATGGGAATCGAACCCACGTATCTAGCTTGGAAGGCTAGTGTTCTACCATTGAACTACACCCGCACATTAAAAAAGTCGGGGTGACAGGATTCGAACCTGCGACCTCTTGATCCCAAATCAAGCGCTCTAGCCAAGCTGAGCCACACCCCGGTAGTTACTGTGTCCGTCTTTCTTATCCGTAAGACGTTATTCATTATATATCATGTACTCTGCTTTGTCAACACTTTTTTTAACTTTTTTATTTTGTTTTTTTCAAGTGTCTCGCAACTGAGTACTTTGTTAGTATAACAGGTCTTCCCCCATTTGTAAAGAGTATTTTTGAAAAAATTTAAATTTTTTCATCAACTACAACACTTCTGTCGAAGATTATCTGCTCCTTGCAAATCAGAGTTACAATTACAGTAAAGGCGGCTCCAAAAGGAACCGCCTGATACCCTTATTATTCAGCTATTGTTGTATACATGAAGTATTTGAATCCAAGTGGATTGGAGTAGAATCCCTGAACACTGTCATCAAGCATATACAGGTCTGTATAGAAGTAAAGCGGTACGATACATCCTGTATCCATAAGCATATCTTCTGCAAGATGCATTAATTCATAACGTACTTCTTCATCTGTACAGGATTTGATTGTAGAGATGAGAACGTCATATGTCTGAGCCCATGTTCCGTCTTCAACTTTTACATCATAACCATACTCTGTAAGATCAAGGTCATATATAGCAATATCTTTGTTTGCTCCCTTTCCGAACTGAACATCATTATTACCGGAATTGGAAACCCACATATCCAGGAAACTGATTGGGTCATTGTAATCTGCTAACCATCCGTTACGTGCGATAGAATAACCTCCGCTCTTACGTGTGTTAAGGAATGTGTTCCATTCCTGATTTTCAAGATTTACAGTAGCACCTACACCAGACATAGCAGACTGAACATATTCACCGATAGCCTGATGTGCATCCGATGTATTGTAAAGATATGACAAAGTAGGAATATCTGTAAATGTACCTGTAGCTTCATCATATGTATAATATTTCTTTAAGATTTCGATTGCTTCATTGTAGTTGGATTCGAAAGCTTCCTCAGATACATTATAGTAACCATAATAATCATCGGAATCTCCCGCTGTCTGATAGAATTCTGTTCCATCAGGATTTGTCATACCCATAGCTACGAAAGAAGATGCAGGAACCTGTCCGCCCTGAGCAATATCATTTACGATGTAGTTACGATCGTAAATAAGTGAAAATGCTTTACGGATTTCTGCTTCAGCTTCTGCTTTTTCAGCACCTTCCAATGTGGAACCTGCAGGCAGAAGATTTTCATTGATATTCCAGCATACATAATATGTACCAATCTGTCCTGCAACAACGAATTCATCCGGATACTCTGTTTTAAGAGTTGCGATTTCGTTTGTAGGAATATCATCAATTAACTGCCACTCACCATTTTTAAAGTTTGTGAGCATATTGTTGTTGTCATCAGAGAGATAGAAGTCGATTCTTGGCATTGTAACTTCATCTGCATCGATATATTCCGGATTCTTTTCCATTGTGATTACACTGTTATGTTTCCAGTCTGTGATCACATAAGGACCATTACATACATATGTGGAAGGATCTGTTGCCCAAGCTTCATTTGCAACAACATCTTCACGTACCGGGAAATATGTAGGGAATGCAAGCAATTCATTCCAGTAGCTGACATAATTTGACAGAGTAACTTCAAGAGTTCTGTCATCAAGTGCTTTAACATTAAGCTCAGCATCCGGGTTTACAGGATTGCCGTCAGCATCTGTATCCCATACATCTGCATAACCGTCAACGATTTCAAACATATAACCATAGTCTGCAGCAAGTTCAACAGATGCTGCACGTTTCCATGCAAATTCGAAATCACCTGCTGTTACAGGCTGTCCGTCAGACCATTTAAGACCTTCACGTAGTGTGTAAGTATAAGTAACTGTTCCATCCTCGTTTTCTACTCCTTCAACGAGTTCTTCAGCAGCATCAGGGGCAATAACAAGTTTACCACTTTCGTCCTGTGCCCATTTAGCAAGACCGGAGAATAAATGTGTTGCCATTGTTCCGCCGTCTACTGCACTGTTTAATGCAGGGTCGATTGTATCTGGTTCAGATGCAAGACATACTGCAAGAGAATCTGCACTGGCTGTACTTTCTCCGCCTTTTGCAGTTGTTTCTTTAGAAGAAGAACCGCCGCCGCAGGCTACTAAACCGAAAGTCATGGAACATGCCAATGCAAGTGCAATGATTTTTTTCATAAGATCATTTCCTTTCTTATATTTTATTCTATGTTTAAATGCACCGGAAGCTTGACGAGTGCATTTGAAACCTAATTGATTTCTTTTGCTCTGTGACAGGCAATAAAATGTCCGGCCTCAATCTCCTCAAAAGGAGGCATTGTCTGAGAACATATATCTGTCGCATAAGCGCACCGCGTATGGAACGGACATCCGGATGGTGCATTTAAAGGACTCGGAATATCCCCTTTAAGAACAATACGTTTATTTGCCCGGGCAATCTTCGGATCCGGAACAGGAACGGCTGACAATAAAGATTTAGAATACGGATGCAGCGGACGGTTATAAATTTCATCCGAATCTGCCAGTTCAACCATCTTTCCGAGGTACATAACCGCAATACGATCACTGATGTGACGTACGACCAACAGGTCGTGGGCAATAAACAGATATGTCAGTCCCAATTCCTCCTGAAGCTCATCAAACATATTAATGACCTGAGCCTGAATAGATACATCCAATGCAGATACCGGTTCATCACAAATAATAAAATCCGGATTAACGGCCAGAGATCTGGCAATACCGATACGCTGACGCTGACCGCCTGAGAATTCATGCGCATAACGGGCCGCATGCTCACTGTTCAGACCGACTTTTCCCATCAGATCAAGAATGCGTTCACGACGCTCCTCTTTCGTTTTATACAACTGATGTACATCCAGAGGTTCTCCGATAATATCTTCAACTGTCATACGAGGATTCAGGGATGAATATGGATCCTGGAATACCATCGTTGCTTTTTTTCGAAATTCATTTACATCATTTTTTGTCTCGATCTTCTTTCCGTTATACCAGACTTCCCCACCTGTCGGTTTATAAAGATGAAGAATGGTACGGCCTACCGTTGTCTTTCCACAACCGGATTCCCCAACAAGTCCGAGGGTCTCTCCTTTTTGAATTGTAAAGGAAACATCATCCACTGCTTTCAGCGATTTTGACTTAAACATACCTACGGAAATATCAAAATACTTTTTTAAATTTTTCACTTCAATAAGGGGCTGTTTTGTACTCATGGTCGTTCACCGCCTTCTGCATTTGTTTCTCCTTTATCATACCCGTCAAAACATACCTGCATGCTGCCGTCTTCAGCACCTTTTTTTACATTCATCCAGCATGCTGCCTGATGTGACTCGTTAATGCGCATACGCTCGCATTTCTTTTCGATACAGATCTTCATGGCTGCATCACAACGAGGTGCGAAAGCACAGCCTTTCGGCATATTTAAAAGGTCAATCGGTGTACCTGTAATCGGCTGAAGTTTTTTTCCTGCCGTATGTGCTGTCGGAATTGAACGCATAAGTCCTTTTGTATACTCATGACGCGGATTATAGAAAATCTCATCCGCTGTTCCCTGCTCACAGATAGAACCTGCATACATAACAATAACTTCATCGCATAACTGGGCAACGACTCCCAAATCGTGGGTAATCATGATAATCGCCATGCCCAATTCTTCCTGAAGAGACTTCATAAGTTCAAGAATCTGTGCCTGAATAGTAACATCCAGCGCAGTTGTCGGTTCATCCGCAATAAGAATATCCGGCTCACATGCCAGTGCCATGGCAATCATGACTCTCTGACGCATACCGCCTGAGAATTCATAAGGATACTGTTTCATACGTCTCTCCGGTTCATTCACATTTACCAGGCGGAGCATCTCTACAGCACGGTCATAGGCCTGTTTCTTATCTCTGTCAGTATGAAGCAATATCGCTTCCATTAACTGTTTTCCAATCGTATATGTTGGGTTAAGTGATGTCATCGGGTCCTGAAAGATAATAGAAATCTTGTTTCCGCGGACAGTACGCATTACCTTTTCACCGGAATTTACAAGTTCCTGTCCGTCAAGTTTGATGGATCCGCCGACAATCTTGCCCGCACTGGCTAAAATCTGCATAATCGAATAAGCTGTAACAGATTTTCCGGAACCGGACTCACCTACAATGCCTAATACTTTTCCCCGTTCCAGATTAAATGAAACGCCGTTTACTGCACGAACCTCTCCGGCATCTGTAAAGAAAGAGGTATGCAAATCATTTACTTCCAATAAAGCCATTCTACATTACTCCTTTCTTAGACATTCAGTTTTGGATCGAAAGCATCACGAAGACCATCGCCAAAAAGGTTCAGCGAAAGCACGATCAGAGAAATTACAATCGCAGGGATAACCAGACGGAATGGATAAGAAGCCAGACCGTTCAGTGCCTCTGAAGCTAAAGATCCAAGTGAAGGCATCGGCGCATTGACACCAAGTCCCAGGAAAGACAAATAACTCTCTGTAAAGATTGCATTCGGAATTTGTAAGGCTGTAGAAATAATAACAACACTGATACAGTTCGGAATCAAATGCTTTCGGATAATCCATCCTGCCTTTGCTCCTGTAGCCTGTGCAGCCAGAACATACTCCTGCTCTCTGAGGGAGAGTATCTGTCCACGGATCAGACGGGACATGGAAACCCAGTACAATATGCCGAAAACAACAAATAAACTGATAATGTTTGAACCGATCTTTGCAAGAACCGTTCCGTCAATGACTGGTCCCAGAGTAACCTTCAATACGGAAGATAACAAAATAACCATTAACATATCCGGAAGCGAATAAATCATATCAACAATACGCATGATGATAAGATCCACTTTACCGCCGCAATAGCCTGCTATAGACCCTACCGTCATACCGATGACAAGTACGATCAGACTGGCAAAAAAGCCAACAGCCATGGAAATTCGTGTGCCATATACCACACGGATAAAATAATCACGCCCCTGAGCATCTGTTCCGAAAATATGAGGGAAGATATTCTCACCTGCTTCAATTCTCTGCTGCTCTGTCTTTCCATATTCAAAAGGCCGGAGATTATTATAAGAAGCATCCACTGATTTTCCCGGCCGAACTCCCAACATGGAGTCATAGGAATACGGATAAAACATCGGGATGAAAATAGCACTCAAAGTAATCAGTACGATAATAATAAAACTGATCGTCGCAACTTTATTCTTCAGCAGACGCTTTACACCATCTTTAAAAAATGTAGAAGACGGACGCATCTGGACCATATAAGCTTTATCCTCTTCACTGGCAGGCATAAAGGCATCCACATCTACATGGAAACTGAAAGGTCTTTTATTCATTTGTATTCTTCCTCCTATTCCAAAGTAATACGTGGATCAACCACTTTATAAAGAATATCACTTACAAGATTCATAACAACAATTAATACAGCCAAAACGATCGTTGTTCCCATGATCAACGGATAATCACGACCGGTAATACTGTTCACGAAAGCTCGTCCGATACCCGGTACAGCAAAAATCTGCTCAACGACCAGTGATCCGGTTACAATATAGGCCAGCATCGGTCCAAAATATGTAATAACAGGAATTAGAGAGTTTTTAAGAGCATGTCCAAAAATAATATCCTTACCGGACACACCTTTTGCCCTTGCTGTACGAATATAATCCTGCCCCAGCACATCCAGCATAGATGAACGAGTCAGACGCGTAATGTAAGCCATCGGATACAAAGCTAATGTGACAACCGGAAGAATAAGTCCCCCCTGTGCAACACCATTCGCCGGGAGTATTCTCAGCTTAATCGCAAATAATACAAGCAGCAATGATCCCATAATAAAAGACGGCATAGATACAAATGCCGTTGTAATGACCATAATGATCTTATCCGGAATCGAATTTCTCCGAAGTGCCGCCAAAGCTCCCAGAACAACACCGATAATCAGTGCTGCGAAAGCTGCTGTAAGACCCAGTTTAATGGATACAGACATACCATCTACAATAATATCAATGACATTTCGTCCTCTCTGCGTCAGAGACGGACCAAAGTCAAACTTAGTGACAACATCCTTTAAATAAGTAGCATACTGCTCCATCAACGGTTTATCCATACCGTATTTTGCCTCCAATGCCGCGGTAGCTGCTTCTGAAAGTGCTTTTTCACTCGCAAATGGTCCTCCAGGAACCGCCCGCATGACAAAGAAGGTAACTGTGATAACGACCCATACTGTCAATAAAGCCAGCACAAGTCGTTTCAAAATGTAGAAAGCTGTTTTTGAATTCATTTTCTTCACCTTACCATTCTTTTTTTGTATTCTCCCAAGGAATACAAGCTATAATATAATACTATACCTAAAATTTGCCCATATGACAACTATAAACATCATTTTTACCATATTTTTTCTATTTTTCGAGATAATTCAATGCAAAATGTAACTCTCCATATCTGTCAATATCCAAAAGAATATAGGATGGTCTGCGATTTTCCTGGCGCGGATATGAAATACTTCCCGGATTCACTGCAATAACATCATCATCCAGATCAATGACCGGACGGTGAGTGTGTCCAAAGAAAGCAACATCGCACTCCAATTCCCTTGCCCGCTCCTTAAGCCGTGTTATATCATAGCTGACACCATATCTATGTCCGTGTGTCATAAAAATTTTATGTCTTCCGATCACCACGATCTTCTCTGCAGGGACAGACGTAAAGAAATCGTTATTACCGCTGATCATATGCACAGGGCATGGTGCTATATCCTCAATATAACCTTCACTGCCCTCCAGATCGCCTAAATGGAAAATCAAATCCAGAGGTGCAGTAAGTCGAAGCACTTTTTCCAAATTTCCATTTTTTCCATGTGTATCGCTGACAATTAAAATTCTCATATATCCCTCTGACGAATAATTTCTCTCATAGCTCTCAGAGCTTTCCCTCTGTGACTTATCTCATTTTTCTCTTCCGGTGACAACTGGGCTGTTGTACATCCGTATTCAGGTACAAAAAAAATCGGATCATACCCAAAGCCATTTTCTCCGGCAGGTTCATAACCGATCTGGCCTTCTATAGTACCTCTGCAAGTTTCTTCAGAACCATCAGGAAAAGCAGCCGCAATCGCACAAACAAAACGAGCCGATCGCTCTTCTCCGGAAAGCCCTTTCAATCTTTCGATAATATTCGCATTTTTGAGGTCATAAGATGTATCTTCGCCCATATAACGTGCAGAATAGATTCCCGGCTCCTTATTGAGAGCATCAACTTCAAGTCCGGAATCGTCCGCCAGAACAATACATCCTGACAGATCTCGAATAGCCCGGGCCTTAATCAGGGCATTCTCTTCAAATGTCTTTCCATCTTCGATAATATCCGCATCAATTCCGGCTTCTTTCATAGATAATATCTCTACATCTATATCGTTTAAAATTTCTCTTATCTCTTTCATCTTATTTTGATTTGATGTAGCAAAAATAATTGTATTCATAACATCCTCCTTTTATCCAGTAAATGCCTTCAGACATATATTGCACTGATATTCATCCTCGGTCGAAACCCAGTTCACACCGTCGTGGCTTATATATCCCTCTCCATCATTCACATCTGCTTTGCTGGTCAACTCTGATGCTTTATACTCAACAGCAACAGGTCTTTCAGAACCTTCTGTTTTCATGTGTATCATGACGGCAAATTTTTCTCCCATCTCTAAAGCCTCCATCTGAGGAATATCAAAGGTATAATATCCCCCATATTCCAGATATCCGCTTCCAACATAGACAGGATGTGTCAAATCCGATTGCTCCAGATATTGAGGCACCACATAAACGTCATAGGATGAACGTCCATCCACAGCATAAAAGCTGACAGCTTTCAACATTTCTGATTTTCTTGCTGTGTAAATATTGGAAAACCAGGCTTCAGATGTGCCATATCCCAGAGTTCCAGCCCATCCAAGCAGATCCGACTGATAAATCTCCTGATAATTATCACTATTCTCCAGCCGGGTATACACAATGCCTGAATTACCCAGATTCACATCTTCATAGGAAACGTAAAAATATCCGTTATCTCCAAAATCTGTTCCCCAACTGTTTCGACACAAAAACGCCCCGTCATTCTGAGGCATATGTGTAAAATTCTCTCTGCTGTAAGTATCATCCCAGCCAATAATAATAAGATCATGATTGACATTCTCTGTACCCGAATAATAGTATGCGCTCTTCAAAGGATTATAATCTTCGGAACCATCCCACAAATTTTCAACAGACATATACAAAGAACTCTCCACACTGCCATACCGTAAAATCATAGATTTGATCCATCCAATATCTTTTGTTTTAAACAGCCTGGCTTCCTGAAGATGTTTCACTGACTTAAGCAAAGGATCTGTCACTCCGTCGCCATAAGGATCATCAGCTTCAAGGACAGGTCCCTTCCATGACGCCAGATAAGCCAGTGCCATATTATAATCACCGCCGTCCGCCGGCAAAATATTAAATCCACTGTTCATCGTCATATGGTCAACTGAAAAATTCATAGACTCTCCCAAAGGCAATACCGTCTCAAGTGCTGCTGTCGATGCAAAGGCCCAACATGTACCGGACGTACCCTGATTTTCCACCTGGCTTAAAGAACGCACATCACGAAGATCATACTTTACCGGCAATTCCTGATTCTTATCTGACTCAAGAACAAGTCTGTATGCCTCATCACTCCATTCGTATTGAATCTCCAACGCTGCTGCCGTTTTATATATATCAATCATCACCGCTGTTCCATCGTCTTCCTCTAAAACAACAGCCCCGTCTTCAATATACTGTCCTTCGATACAACAAGCACCATCAAAACCAACAGAAATTGACTTGTGAAAATATTCTCCTGCCTTCGATAATGGCATCATTAAATGCATCGCATCTGACATATGCATATCATCAGTCGCAATTGAAACACCATTATAAATCAGCTCAAAACCCTTTTTGTTCACTGAATGTGCTCTTGCTTCAATATAGTAATTTTGTAAAGTCTCCGATGCCTGTCCGACCAGATAATGAACTTCCGGACGTGTTACCGCCATTACAACGGCACAGATGACGGCAAGCAGTAAAAAATAATGTTTTACATGCTTCAATTTATACCTCCTGTTTTTTACGTTTCGGAGGACGCGGACCCATAAACTCATATAAATAGGTTTTAATCATACCATTATAAATCTTTCTGTTCTTATCCGCTTTTCTGCCAATATATTTTTCTGCCTGATCATATGAAGTCAATACAAAATATGACCAGGAGTCCAGCCTTCTAAAAGCTTCCCCAATCTCCGTATACAGTTCCGGTAATGCCGCTTTCTCCTCCAGTCGCTCTCCATATGGCGGGTTTGTAATAACAAAGCCATATTTCTTCGGATGCCTTAGTGCATTCACCGGTCTCTGCTGCAAATGAATCAAATGATCTACACCTGCATCTATAGCATTCTGACGGGCATTCTTAATGATCTCTCCATCAATATCATAACCCTGAATATCCATATCAATCTGATCTTCTATAAGATCATTCGCCTCTGTTACGGCCTCATACCAGTCTTTCATTGGCAGAATATTCTTCCAGGCTTCTGCCGTGAATTCCCGATTCATCCCGGGAGCAATATTGGCCCCGATCATGGCAGCCTCAATAGGAAAGGTACCGCTGCCACAAAATGGATCGACCAGAATCCTGTCTTTATTCCACGGAGATAAAAGCAAAATAGCCGCTGCCAGTGTTTCTGACACAGGTGCTTTACTGCTCAGTTTTCTATAGCCTCGCTTATGTAAAGATTCACCGGATGTATCAAGAGCAATTGTCACCTCATCTTTATATATAAAGACTCTTAAAGGATAAATCGCTCCTTCCTCTTTAAACCAGCTTACCCGGTATGTCTGCTTTAATCGCTCCACGATTGCTTTTTTTATAATTGACTGAATATCGGAGCTGCTGAAAAGTTTACTTTTTGCCGTTGATGCTTTTTTTACCCAGAATCTGGCATCTGAAGGAAGATATTCCTCCCACGGCAGAGCCTTCGTCTGCTCAAACAACTCTTCAAAACTATAAGCTTTAAACCTTCCGATACACAAAAGAATTCTCTCGGCAGTTCTTAAAAATACATTGGCTCTTGCAATGGCCGAGGCTTCTCCCCGAAAAGACACACGGCCATCTTCAACCCGCGTAATCTCATACCCTAAATTAATTATTTCACGTTTTAAAACCGCTTCCATTCCAAAATGGCACGGTGCAGTAAATTCATAGAAGGACATACACTTTCTCCTTTTTTTAATTACTTTTATAGTATATACTTTTTCCCGCACTGCCGCAAGAAGATTTTATATCCGTCATTCCAGTATCAAAGGCCCTCTCCACGCTTCCATTCCTCCTCCCAGACTTAATATCTTATAGCCTTTTTTGCTTAATTTACGTCCCAGAAGAAGACTCGTCGCCCCCCGCTCACAGCACAGAATAATATTACCATAGGCTTTCAATATCGGAGCATTTTCATCAAAACCCGCGTAAGGCATCAAAACCGATCCCGGTATATGCTTTTTCAAGAAAGCTGCCTCATCCCGGATATCAATGATAATCGCATCCCCTTCCCTCATATATTTTAATACTTCGCCTGTCGATACCAGTTCCAAACTCAAACTATCCCCCCCATTCTCCCATAGTTTAATATATGCAAAATGCAGGATAGATTGATACAGGAAATGCCGCGGCAGCGTTTTCCTGCCTGCCGCGGCATTCTCATACTATTCCAGATTATCTTTCACAATTTCTGGAGGAATTTCTTTCAGAAGTACCATTCTGGGAAACCCCGTTTTTAGAATTGTTGCGTTCGCTGTTTCTGGAAGAATTGCGAGAAGAATTATTCTGCTCATTATTTCTTGTTGTTGAATAATTCTGCTCACTATTTCTTGTTGTTGAATCGTTTTCGTTGTTCTGATTGTAATTCTTTGCCATAATAGGACCTCCTTAATAAGATTACACTTGCTATTATGGCAGAATCGTACAAAAATATTCACCCATTCAATAATTGTATTTTCCTTTCAAAACAACATTTCGTATATAGGCCATCGTCCGATCTTCGCCATAACGACTGAGCATGACTAAAAGATGCTCAAGTAATTTTCGTGAATCCGGATGTATTGTCATATACTTCCGTGTTTTTTTATAATACTCCAAAGCATGACTGTCTGTATAAGCATCCTTTGCATATACTTTTGAAGCTGCCACACGGTCAATAAACATCTCCACAACATATCTGACCGGCATCTTCATTCCCTGAAGTCCCTTTGACCGATCAGAAGTCAAGTCAATCCAGTACTCATAATGATGCTTGTTGCGTCCCTTATGGTGCAGCCATGCTCTCGAATAGCCTACGGCCTCTTTTTCTGCCGCATTCGGACTTCTGTTTCCCTGATAATACAGAACACCTGTCCTGAATTCCTCCGGAGTATATTTTGAAAGATCATGCATCAATCCCTGATAATACAGACCAGCTTTGAAGCATCCCTGAAGAACTATCCATTTATGCTCGGTAATTGTTTTAAAATGTCTCCATCCGTTTTCAAATGACATCATACATCCCCTCCGTTCTTTGTAAAGAAAAAGAGTACTATCATATAAGATAATACTCTTTTAGGATACTCCACTTTATAAAAAATTACAACGCGGCATTTCTATACGGCAGTTTTTTCATCGCATTCATTTACTACATATCCCTGAACACGCCGGATAGCTCCAATATCTTCCAGTGTCAATAACATCCGATACACTGTTGCCTGACCGATATTCGGATTTCGTCGATATATCTCGTAATATATTTCCTTGAAATCCCCGGATTTTTTCATGGCAATCACCTCGATGATCAGCAATCGCTGCCTGGTGATACGTTTCCCGCGTTTTTTTAATTCCAGAATCATTTTTTCTGCAGTCCACATATCCTTCATCTTCTTTCTGTAAAAGCGGTCAATGGCAGCCTTTACATCCTCCGCACTGACCACTGCAGGCTTTTCCAGACTTTTTATCTTTATAAATACTTCTGACTGCAAGGAAAATCACCAGTATCACTCCCCCGCCAACAAAGACTGTTCCCATTTTTTTGCCCCTTTCAAATTATCATGCTTTCGCCATTGATTTCATATCTACGTCTAATTTCCCACTCTGCTTATATGGTCTGAAAAGCAGATAAATAAAGCCGATGACAACAAGAATCGCTGCTGCTGTGCCAATTCCGAATCCTGCTCCTGTAACAAAGTTTCCAATCTGATAAACACATAATGAAACGGCATAGGCCAGCACACACTGATAGATAATAGCAAACCATGTCCATTTTGCATTGTTCATCTCACGCCGGATTGCCCCGATTGCTGCAAAACACGGTGCACAGAGGAGATTAAATACAAGGAAGGAATATGCAGCAATAGATGTCATGCTGCCGGCAAGTGTTCCCCAGATTTCAGCACCGTCCTCAGCTACTTCCGCAAAACCGAAAAGAACACCGAATGTTCCTACAACATTTTCTTTTGCAATGAGACCGGTGACTGTCGCCACAGCCATACGCCAGTCTCCCCATCCAAGCGGTTTAAATATCGGTGCAATCACACCTCCGACAGCTGCAAGAATGCTGCTGTCAAGCTGTTCCGCCTCAAGCATTCCGAAGCTGCCCTCTGACCAGCCAAAATTCATAAGGAACCAGAGAACAATCGTTGATAAAAGAATAATTGTCCCCGCTTTTTTTATAAATGACCATCCGCGCTCCCACATACTGCGCAGAACATTTGTCACCGTCGGCATATGATATGCCGGAAGTTCCATAACGAAAGGTGCCGGATCACCTGCAAACATTTTCGTTTTCTTTAAGATGATACCGGAGCAAACAATCGCTGCCGCTCCCACAAAAAATGCACTTGTTGCCACCCATGCGGAACCACCGAAGAATGCCCCTGCGATCAATGCAATAATCGGCATTTTGGCACCACAAGGAATAAAAGTTGTCGTCATAATTGTCATCTTGCGATCTCTGTCATTTTCGATCGTTCTGGATGCCATGACACCCGGTACGCCACATCCGGTTCCAATCAGCATCGGAATAAAGGATTTTCCGGAAAGACCAAATTTTCTAAAAATACGATCCATAATAAACGCAATACGCGCCATATAGCCGCACGCTTCTAAAAATGCAAGAAAAATAAACAATACAAGCATCTGCGGCACAAAACCGAGTACAGCACCCACACCGGCCACAATACCGTCAAGAATAAGGCTCTGAAGCCATCCGGCACAATTCACACTTATAAGAAAACTTTCAATAGCCGGCGGAATAATCTCACCAAAGAGTACATCATTCGTCCAGTCTGTTACAAAAGTTCCCACTGTTGTAACAGAGATATAATAGACAAACCACATAACAACAGCAAAAATCGGTAATGCGAGCCAGCGATTTGTCACCACACGGTCAATCTTATCGGATACAGTAAGTTTTCCCTTTCCTGCTCTGTTATAACTTTTTCCGATCACTGAAGTTATATACGTATACCGTTCATTCGTAATAATACTCTCCGCATCATCATCCTGGCTTTCTTCTGCCTTTACAATAAGATCCTCTACGTCCGGTACCGTTTTCATAGTATCCGCAATTTTGTCATCTCGTTCAAATAATTTAATTGCATAAAAACGTCTCTGTTCATCCGGGATTTCCGCCCCGAGTCTTTCTTCAATCTGTTCAAGGACTTTTTCTGTCTCCGCGGAAAATTTATGAACAGGCGCGGCGGCATGCCGGGATGCACAAGCAATGGCTTTATCTGCCGCATCCATAATTCCCTTACCTTTTAAAGCGGAAATTTCTACCACATCACAGCCAAGATCTTTGCCCAATTGACAAATATCAATCTTATCTCCGTTTTTTTCCACAATATCCATCATATTGACAGCCATAACCACCGGAATTCCCAATTCCATCAGCTGGGTGGATAAATATAAATTACGTTCAAGATTTGTACCGTCCACAATATTCAAAATAACATCCGGACGCTCTGTAATTAAATAATTACGAGCTACGACTTCTTCCAATGTGTAGGGAGACAATGAATAAATTCCCGGAAGGTCCATAATGATCACATCTTTATGACCTTTGAGACGTCCCTCTTTTTTCTCAACTGTAACACCCGGCCAGTTGCCGACAAACTGATTTGAACCGGTTAAACCATTAAACAACGTCGTTTTGCCGCAGTTTGGATTTCCTGCAAGCGCAATCTTAATTGACATTTCTGCGTCCTCCTTTATCCCCTCTGATTAGTTTTTCCTAACTTGTGTCGTTTAAAAAAAGTACCCTACTGTACTTCAATCATTTCCGCATCTGCTTTTCTTAGAGATAATTCATATCCTCTGACCGTTACTTCAATGGGATCGCCTAACGGTGCAACTTTTCGTACAAAAACTTCAGTCCCCTTTGTAATTCCCATATCCATAATGCGGCGCTTCACAGCCCCTGCGCCATGCAGCTTAACTACAGATACACTTTGCCCACATTCCACTTCTTTTAATGTCTGCATCCTGTTTGCCTCCCCTTTTTATATCATTATTTTATTTGCCATCTCTTTGCTGATTGCTACTCTTGATCCTTTTATATTCACAATCAGATTTCCATTCATTTCGGAAACGATAGATACAACCGCCCCTACGACAAATCCAAGGCTTTCTAAAAATTTTCGCGCCCCATCTCTTCCGCCAATTCGTTTTATTTCTTTTTCTTCACCGGCTTTCGCCATTGTTAAAGGCATCCTGATCGCTCCCTTCTATGGTTAGTATTTTCTAACTGCCTTTAAAGATTAGCACTAACTAACCTTTTTGTCAAGTACTTTTTGAAGCTTTGTTTTTCTTCTTCTATATGATATAATAAAATCATTCTATTGTAACAGGGGGATTTATACATGAAAATACAGGAATCTGCTGAAAATTATCTGGAAACAATCCTTATACTCAGTCAGAAAAATACGCAGGTCCGCTCCATCGATATTGCCACTGAACTTGGATTTTCAAAACCCAGTGTGAGTGTGGCTATGAAAAACCTCCGCGAGAATGGTTATATTACCGTAAACGACCACGGACATATTTCTTTGACAGACAGCGGACGAGCTATAGCTGATACCATTTACGAACGCCACACTTTATTATCAAAATGTCTGGAGTATCTTGGCGTCAACCCTGAAACTGCTGCCCGGGACGCCTGCCGAATTGAACATGTCATCAGTACCGAAAGCTTTGCAGCTATCAAGAAGCATGCCCATATTTACTTAAAATCAACGGATGATGAATAAAAACCGGATGGCAATACAGTCTTTCATCTGTAAAGCCATCCGGTTTCAGGTTTATGGAGATCAACCAACATTTTCCAGAATATCTGTCAATGCTGTGCTGCTGCTTGTATGACAACGAATAATTTGTGCCTTTGAACGTTTTGCCTCGTCAAGAGCACATTTCACCATCTTATGGGAGACCGTATTTGTAAACAATATAAACATATCCGGTCTGCCCATCTGTTTATTCAGATCCGCTGACATTTGGGTGAATACTTTCACCTTATGATGATAATTCCTGCAGATTTTTTTATATTGGCCAACCATGCGTTCATGACCGCCTACAATTACGATACTCATAGAAATTCCCGCCTTCCTGTTTAAGCTCTCGCCAAATCCCGGCCAAGCTCTTTACAAGCTTCTACTGCTTCCTCATCAGGAGCCTCATTGCAGATGGCATCCTCACCTCCGATGACTCTGGCTCCGGCCGCTTTCATATCTGCTTCCCATATGCGCATCCACTCACCGTCTCCCCAACCATAGGATCCGAAAAGACCAATTGTTTTTCCCGCCGCAAAAGCTTTTACAGCCTCAACAAAGGGTTCCATTTCCCCTTCTTCCAATTGCTCAGCCCCCATAGAAGGGCAGCCGAGTGCAAAAACGGAAGCATCCTTCAAACTGTCCGGTGTAATATCACTGATTGAAACAACCCTTGCTTTCTTCCCTGATTCTTCGATTCCCTGTCCAACATAGTCGGCCATCGCTGCTGTATTTCCTGTTCCACTCCAATATGCTACAATAATTTCGCTCATTCTATTTTCCTCCTGATTTGTATAATTTTTTATGCAGATACATACTGCCATTCCATCGTGATCTGCCACAGATTTTTTCCTTTTCTGGCTTCTTCAACAAACACTTTTCGAATTTCTTCATAGGTCCTGAAAAGTTCTTTTCTTTCTTCTACATTTTCATATACTTTCCAGTAACCGCAATAAAGGTAATTCTTTCCCTCATATTTTATAAATCCTTTGACATCCGCCATCGGATAGCCCAGAAACACACCCATTTCATGGGGAAATGGCAGATTTTTGTCTTTTCTGTACTGACGAAAACGCTGACTGAATTTCATGAGCATTCTCTCAAGGGTATCTTCTTCATACCCCCACTCCCTTAAAAAAAGCATCTGTTCTTTTCCAAGTACTGTTTCTTCCATAGCTTCCTTTCGATAAAGCAGCCAGATGTTTTTTTCTTCTCCCGCATACAGACATCTCCAGGAAAGGCCTGTACCTTCCAGC
>JAEDDO010000170.1 GCA_016298055.1 Frisingicoccus sp. | reverse complement strand
AATTTGTCTTTCTTAAAGTGACGGTTCCCTATGCGAACGTGGTGACAGCGAATGAGGATGGAACAAAAGGCAAGACTGCGGATACTGAATTGTTCAGTTACGATGTGAAAGATGGATGGACAGAACTGGATTCCAAGAAAGAGACTGATTCATTAAAGCAAACTGTAACCCATTTATATGCTTATACAGGGGAGACGGCCGATTCTATGAAGGCACTGGCTGTCAACAGCAGCACACCGTCACTTTTTGACTGGGTTCGATTTGCCAATATCGTGGAAGATCAGAATCTGGAGACGACGACACAGAATATCGTTATCGAGGCCTATGGTATTCAGACCCAGAATATTAAAGATGAGAAGGGCAATTTGGACGGAGACAATAATGATGGTAAAACATTGCCTCTGGACGTGTGGAAAGTCATTGAAAACCAGAACCCAAGTCTTCAGAATACGGTGACCGAAGACATCAATACGGATATTAAAACGAATTAGTTCCATCAGCAGATCGTGACGTGACATAACAAAAGAGTGGGGCGGAAAGGAGCCGACTTGAAAGACTTAAAGAGACAAAACAGGTGGGTAATGGTGCTTGCGATGGGGATGATTCTGGGTTTGCCTTTGGCCGGAATCGCTGCCTATTTTGTTACAGGACATGTACGTGTGAATCCGGTGACGGTAGGCGGAAGCCATATAAGAATTGATGAGGAATTTATTCCGGAACCGATTGTGCCGGGAAAGAGGATCAGAAAAAAGGTGAGCATACATAATGAGGGACCGAATGCGTGTTATGTTCGGGCCAGAGTCCTTTTTTCAGACAGTGATATGGGTCAATACTCCGATATTGACTGGGATCTGTCGGACTGGATTTACGATGGGTCTGAGGAATACTATTATTATCAAAAGCCCATTGCCCCGGGAGAAGATACATCCTGTCTTATGACAGGAATATATATCCGGCCGGATACTCCGGAGGATGAGATAAAAAATGTGGATGTTATTGTCTATGCGGAGAGCTATCAGGCGGATGGTTTTCAGGATTATGAGGAAGCATGGAAGGATTATTCCAAAAACCTGAAGGGGGACATGCTTTATGAATAAAAAAGTAGTTATGGGAATCATCGGTCTGATGGGAATCTTTGGCCTGGGACTGTCATCCGTTTATGCATTGACGGAAGTTGTCAGTGAGAATCATTTTTCAACCGGTGTTGTAGATATTGAACTTGAAGAATTCTGCCTGAATGAGGAGGGAGAGGAGACATACTGGAAGAATCCGGTTCCGGTGATGCCGGGCGATCATGTTTCAAAGATACCGAGGATAAAAAATATGGGTAATGACTGTTATATACGAGCGAGAATTGATTTTCAGGATGCACCGTTCAATATAGAGAATATTTATGGAATGGAGGAAAACTGGATCAGTGCGAAAGATGGATACTTTTATTTCAGGGACAGTGTGCCGACCGGAAAAACGGCAGATCTTTTTCAGGGAATCATCATACCTGAAAGTCTGGATGAGACATATGCGGATACATCATTCTCAATCAGAATCTGTGCGGAAGCTGTCCAGAGCAGAAATTTTGAGCCGGATTACAGTGCAGAATGTCCGTGGGGCGAGATAAGCATCATCGACTGCAGAAAAGAGGGAACTTATGATATTTGGTCCATGAAAGGAAAGGAGGATCGGATATTTATTATAGAGTATGAAGGAGAAACGGAGAAGCTTGTGACGAATGAAGAAGATTTCTTCTGTAATTTTCCGGTCATGCTTCCTGGAGATATTTACAGTGATACGCTGACTCTGGAAAATACAAGTGATGATCATATTTTACTGTACTTCCGAACTGAGGCTGAGGACGCTCCGTCTTTGATTGACGAAATGGAACTAAAGATTGTAAAACAGTTTAACGGAGAAACAGAAACGGTTTATGAAGGCAGTTTAAGGGCATCTGAATTAAATGAGGGAATTTTGCTTGGAAGGATTAAAAACGGGGAGAAGGCAGAGCTTTTTTATGAACTTCATATGCCGGAAGCTTTAGATAACGACTATACATTGTTAGAAGACAAGTGTCAGTGGATTTTTTATACGGAAAAAGAAAAAACCGCAAATGAAAAAAGGGTTTCTACAGGAGATCATAATCTGAAGAGTATCCGAGCCCTATGTCTGTTAAGTATGATGAGTGTAATAGGAACATTTTTATGGATAAGAAAAGAGAAGGTGGTAAAAAATGAACGTAAAACAAAAAATCCGTAAGTTTTTTCTTTTTTGTGGGATGATGGTCTTTACCTTTCTGATGATATCCGATTCTTCCTATGCCTCTGAAACAGATACAAATCAGACAGATGGGGATGAAGAGACGAATAGAGCAGAATCAGAGGAGGAAGATTGGGTATCACCTCCGATGGAACTGACTCCGGAGGCTGTTCGTAAAGTCCTCGGACAGGATGTAGGACTTTTGAACGCAGAACAGGTTCGTCTTTTAAAAGAAGCCGGTTACGACGTTTCCGGATTCGAGGGAAACAGCACTCAGAACGATTACGGTATTATGATGTTCAGTGATGCTTTTGACTATCCCGCTGTTCTTCTTCCGGATAAAGGCTATCTTTCCTGGGGAACAACAGATGCCGACAAGTTGTACCTGTTTGGTGGAAACAGTTACTGGGGAGACGGTCAATATGTTCAGGCCTATACGGTTCACAGAAGAGGCAGTTATGGCGGTGATTTGAGAGATGCCTTTTGTCTGAATCCTTTTTCAGACAGCGGAAATCAGGGCGAAGTGGATGTCTATGCTCTGGAAGATGCGTCTATGCTCAAACTGATGTATTATGGTTACGGGGGACCGGGGTATAATGAGGAGATAAAAGCGATTTATGAACAGCTTGATCCAGCTTATTCAGCCAATGCACACGGTGTGAGTGAAGCTTATTATGTTTTAAACAGGGCATGGGCTTCCTGGCAGTTCGGAGATACGAACTGGGCACATGGACTTACTCAGAATGCGGCAGATACGGTGATCGCCCTTCAAAATTATACAGCCGGACTTTCTTCGCCGAATATTTCCGAAGGCATCCGTCTCATACAGCCGGAGGGAACCGCTGCCTTTTTAAATGATGCCGGACGTTACCAGTCACCGGTCATTTGTGCAGAGGGAAATACAGAGGACTATATCCTTTTTGATTTACCTGAAAATATAGCACTCCATGATGATAAAGACAATACTTATGCCGGTGGACAGACGGTTCAGATTTATGGAGGAACAAGATTTTGGTTGACAGCCGACGCATCTGACGTCAACGGAACATATAAAGCCTCATTTACAACTGTTTTACATAAATATCGGGTCATTGTTTTCTTTGGAGGAAGCTATCAGGATGTGGGCTGGCTGAACTGTTATGAAGAGGAGCAGCCTTTTGGGACAGAGATACAGATCGACTGGCCGGAGCAAAAAGGTTCTATTGAACTGACAAAGAAATCAATTCTGCCGGATATTACAACAGATAATAAAGTGTATACACTGAAAGATGCCGTTTACACCGTATATGACGAAGAAAACAAAGAAGTTGGCAGAATCGTGACCGATGCGATGGGAAATGGAAAACTGGATGGGCTTCCAAAAGGTCATTATTTTGTTTGTGAAACCACTGCACCGGCGGGATACCGGACGGATGAAAAAAGATATGAGGTGGATGTAAGTTCGGGCGAAGTATCAAAAATGACA
>JAEDDO010000169.1 GCA_016298055.1 Frisingicoccus sp. | reverse complement strand
CATGGCAATTATACAACACTTGAACATAAAAATATTGATACAGGTATGGGTCTTGAACGTCTTGCATCCGTTGTTCAGGACGTGGATTCCATCTTTGATGTAGACACACTGAAAGCACTTCGTGAAGAGGTATGCCGCCTTGCAAACTGTACTTACAAAACAGACAGCAACAAAGACGTTTCCATCCGTCTGATCACAGACCATATTCGTTCCGTAACATTTATGGTATCTGATGGTATCATGCCGTCCAACGAAGGCCGCGGATATGTACTTCGTCGACTTCTTCGCCGTGCAGCCCGCCATGGACGTCTCCTCGGCATTGAAGGCAACTTCCTGTCCGGACTCAGCAAGAAAGTTATCGAAGTATCCAAAGACGGTTATCCGGAACTGGAAGAACGTCAGGAATTTATCACTCGCGTTATCACAGAAGAAGAAGAGAAGTTCAACAAAACCATCGATCAGGGTCTTACGATCCTTGCCGATATGAAAAACGCACTTATTGCAGAAGGCAAAAAAGTTCTCTCCGGACCGGACGCTTTCAAATTATATGATACTTACGGATTCCCTATGGATCTGACAGAAGAGATTCTCGAGGAAGACGGCATCACAATTGATGAAGAAGGCTTCCAGGCCGCTATGACAGAACAGAAAGAAAAAGCAAGAAGTGCCCGCAAGACAACCAACTATATGGGTGCAGATGTCACTGTTTATCAGTCCATCGACGCAGCGATCACATCCGAATTTGTCGGTTATGACAAGCTTACCTGTGAATCTCCGATCACAGTCCTCACAACAGAATCGGAGGTTGTTGAAGCACTCGTTGACGGACAGAACGGTACGATCTTTACAGAACAGACACCATTCTACGCAACAAGCGGCGGTCAGGAAGGCGATCAGGGTATCATCACTCTCGGAAACAGCGTATTTGAAGTAAAAGATACAATCAAACTTCAGGGCGGAAAGATCGGTCATGTAGGTGTTGTCACATCCGGAATGTTTAAAAAAGGAGATAAGGTTACCCTTTCTGTCAACGAATCCAGACGTACAGCTGCCTGCAAGAACCACAGTGCAACCCATCTGCTTCAGAAAGCATTAAAGATCGTTCTCGGAAACCACGTTGAACAGGCCGGTTCCAGCAATAACGACAAGCATCTTCGTTTCGACTTTACACATTTCTCCGCAATGTCCGCAGAAGAATTAAAGAAAGTTGAAGATATTGTCAATGCAGAAATTGCTGCCGCACTTCCTGTTCAGACCGATGTGATGAGCATTGAAGACGCAAAGAAAACAGGTGCTATGGCCTTATTCGGAGAGAAATACGGCGAAAATGTACGTGTTGTATCCATGGGTGATTTCTCAAAAGAACTCTGCGGCGGTACACATGTTGCCAACACAGCAAACATTGCTCTCTTCAAGATCGTATCTGAGGCCGGAGTAGCTGCAGGCGTACGCCGAATTGAAGCTCTGACAGGTCAGGGTGTTATCGAATACTACAACAAACTGGAACAGTCTCTCAATGAGGCTGCTGCCGCTGCAAAATGTGAGCCGGCTCAGCTTGTAAAACGTATCGGAACGCTTCAGGAAGAGATCAAAGAACTTCACCGTGAAAATGATAAATTAAAGAACCAGATGGCAAAAGACGCCATGGGCGATGTTATGGATCAGGTAACCGAAGTTTCCGGAGTGAAGCTTCTCGCTGTCAAACTGGACAATGTAGATATGAACGAACTGAGAAATCTGGGTGACCAGTTAAAAGAAAAACTCGGTGACGGTGTTATCGTTCTTGCATCCGCTTCCGAAGGCAAAGTCAGCCTGATCACAATGGCTACAGAAGGTGCCATCGCTAAAGGTGCCCATGCCGGAAATATTATCAAAGCCATCGCTAAACATGTCGGCGGCGGCGGCGGCGGACGTCCGAACATGGCTCAGGCCGGCGGCAAGAACCCGAACGGCATCGATGCAGCCCTTGCCGAAGCAAAAAATGTACTTGGATCTCAGATCAACTGATCCGGTCTAAGCAAAACGGAGAAATAATATGAAAGATGTAAAACGACTTGTCTATGTCATCGTCTGTGCCGTTTTCTTTATCGGACTTTATATTCTTTCAGATTTTTATGCCGGTGAAGCTGTAGGCAAATATGCTTCCGAGATTACAAGCGGCGGAAGCCCTTTAAATTCAAATAAAAAGCTGACAATGGACGATCTTTCCATTGAAAATCAGATTGCCGAACAACAGATAACTTCCGGTTCAAAAGAAATATGTTTATCCTTTGTCGGTGACATCACATTTGAATCGGATCAGTTAGACCGGTATTATGATTCGGACAGCCAGAGCTTTGATTTTACAAACAGTTTCAAGTATATTCAGTCCTATTTAAAATCATCGGATATTGTTTCCGGAAATCTTGAAGCTGTCATGGCCGGCCCGGACGAAAACTACGAAAATGTTTTTGACCAGTACGGAACCGCCGATTTCCTTTACAATGCCCCGGAAATCGGTGCAAAAAATATATCTGAAGCAGGGGTATCTCTGCTTCAGACAGCAAACAGCCATTCCGCGGATTTTGGAATCGACGGAATCAAATCGACGCTCCGGTATCTGAGCGAAGCAGGCATCAAGACAGTTGGCACAAAAAATTCCACCTCGGACAGAGGATATACGATGATTTCCGTAAAAGGTGTCAAAATTGCCTATGTGGCATACACAAATGAACTGAACGGTTCTCTTGATGACTCGGAAACCTATGCTGTCAATACGCTGGACGGTTATGATTCTGAAAAAATTGAACAAATGATCGCAGATATTCAGGCCGCACGCCAGGAAGGCGCCGACTTTGTGACTGCTATGGTTTATGCAGGAGACGCATACAATACAGAACCGGATGATGATCAGAAAGCCCTTTTTGACGCTCTTTTTGATGCAGGTGCGGATATCGTCGTCGGAACCGGACCTTACGGCCTTCAGCCTGTTGAGATCCGTGATCTGACAGACAGTGACGGTACTTCCCGAAAAGGTGTTGCCATCTATTCTTTAGGCACATTTTTAGGAAGCGAAGTCTACGACTGGTCTTTGGTCAATAACGATGTCTCCGCTGTTTTTGACGTCATTATTTCCAAAGAGGGCAGTGAAAAACCGACGATCACAGGAATTCGTCTGACTCCGACATGTATTACCTATACAGAGACGGATATATTTGTTTTACCTGCAGCACAGGCAAAAAACAATCCTTCGGATTTTGAGAGCATTGTAGATGATACAGCCAACGAACGTATTCTTTCCGCCTGTGATACAATCATCCCGGGATTACTGGAAAATACCGAGCTGACCGGATCCTATTCCGGAAATACATATGTGATAAATTTTTAAAATTTATGTTGACGAATCTGGAATATATGCTATACTATTAGCAGTGCTATGTGAAAAATATACCCACAGTTGTATAGGCACAATACGCAACTGGAGGGAGGTAAGGTGTGAGCTATGTCAAACGTAATCGTTAAAGAAAACGAAACATTGGACAGTGCTTTACGCAGATTCAAAAGAAACTGTGCAAAGGCTGGTATTCAGCAGGAAATTCGTAAGAGAGAGCATTACGAAAAACCAAGTGTTAGACGTAAGAAAAAGTCAGAAGCTGCTAGAAAGCGCAAATATAAATAATCTTCGGATACCTGGATATAAAAAGCTATAACGTATGTTATAGCTTTTTTGATTGTATTGGAAAGTTTAT
>JAEDDO010000168.1 GCA_016298055.1 Frisingicoccus sp. | reverse complement strand
TCTCCGGTGAATGCACAGCATGGAATAATTTCAGCAAAATCAAGAAGACCGCTGTATACTTTCATAACTTCAAGTAAATCTTCTTTTTTTACCATATCCATTTTATTAATGATCAAAATGATCGGTGTGTTTGTCTTTTTCAGCTGTTCCACAATGTGCTGTTCTCCCGCACCGACATAAGTGGAAGGCTCAACAAGCCACATAACCACATCCACTTCATTTAATGTACGCTCAGCCACATTGACCATATACTCGCCCAGTTTATTTTTCGCTTTATGAATTCCCGGTGTATCCAGAAAAACGATCTGGCCTTCTTCATCGGTATAAACAGTCTGAATACGGTTTCTTGTTGTCTGCGGTTTGTTTGATGTGATCGCAATTTTCTGTCCGATCAACTGATTCATCAATGTGGATTTTCCCACATTCGGCCGTCCGATCAATGTAACAAAACCGGACTTATACTGTTTCTTATCCATGTTTCCTCCTTATCATGCTCCCGTCAACGGCTCTATTTTTTCGAACATGTCTTTATTTTCCTGTATTTTGGCTGTACTGCCCACAACACACCGGATTCCGGAATGAACAATGGCATCCACGATTCCGGAAAGACTGCGTATTGTCTCCACATCCGTATGCAGCATCTCATAACGATGTTTTTCCAGTTTCTCGTAAGAAGTATGACTGATCCACGCACTCAAAGACCGTGTACCTTTATCTGCAGCCCCCAGAGGCACATCAATACCACTGACAGCCCCGATAATATATTTGCGCATCGTCCGTTCATCGGCTTCAAAATTCTTTACATAATCTGCTGCACCTTCATAGACGTCATAGGTTTCCTTAAGATTCGGATCCCTGTAAGAAGTGAAATATCCGGTTCCGTTTGGTGAAAAACCGCTCATACATCCGTAAGCACCGCCCTGAACTCTCAGTCGTATCCAGAGATAATCATAATTCATCATCACTTTCAGCACATTTAATGCACCGTTATATTTGAATCCTGCTTTTGCAAAATCACCGGCACAGGCATCATACTGAACCATACCGGAAGTCGTATAAGCCTCTGAACGGACTTCTTCCATAGCCTTGCAAAGTGCCGCTTTCACCTCGTCGCACACCTGGGCATCCGTTGGCATCGCCTCATCATTCCCGTCAAATACACTTTCAAGAGATTTTAACATAACCGAGGCCATATCCTCAGGAACAATATCGGAGCAGGTAATATCGATCATAAGATTCGATCTTACAAATATAAGTGCCGCCGTTTTTTTCAATTCATCCACAATCGTGTCGGAAAGCCGGTCAAATTCCCGATCAAGTTTTTCAATAAACCGATAATAAGCCAGACCTTCTTCATATTCTTTATACATACCCGCTGCGGACTGACAGCTCATCGCCCGGTTCACAGCCACCGTATGACCGTTGCCGACCATATACATCTCTAATCGTGAACGGACCTGACCGATGATCTCTTTCAGACGTTTTTTATCATCCAAATGACTCTTTGAAATAATTTCCGCCATCAATGCCCCACCGTCAGCAGCCTTTGGAAGGAGAACCTTCATTGCGATCTCCATCTTTGGATAAAAGATTTCTGTACTGCCCTGCTCTGCATAAATACTTGTATTCACCCGTATACCGCCGGTATGAATATTAATTTCATCTGCCAGATCTGTATAGGTGTGTTCATCCGTATCCACATTTCCAAGAACCGATGCAAGCAATCCAAGATAAGGAATCTTTTCAAAAGGCACTCTTCCTGTGTTGAAAATCCATTTCACGTAGGCAATGCCTCTGCTCTCCACATCATGATACAGTACCGGGCACCCCTCTGCTTCTTTATACTGATTATAAAAAGGCTGTGGTTTCGGTTCAATATCTTTAATCTCAAGCAGTGGGATCTTCGCCAGTTCCTCCGGACCGGATGGCTCTTCCTGATATTTTTTCAATGCTTTTGTCTGCGCGACCATGATGCTCAATTCTTCCGGTGAAAGACTGTCTTTAAAAGCTGCCAGTTCTTCCTCAACTGCTTTAGCATTTACCTCTGTCAAACCTTTTTCCGGCGAGAGAATCAAAAGTGAGCTGTGACCGTTATCCAGAAGATACTTCTGAATAAGTTCTTCAAAATAACCCTCATCCACTTTCTTCTTCAGGCTCTCAAATGTGTCACTGGCCTGAATATGGATAAACGGCTTATTTTCATCATAAAGCCAGCTGTCCATCATCTGGAGACCATACATAAGTCCCGCCGGATATCTGCCGAAATCTCCCTCTCGATATTTAAATTCAAAGTAGTTGATTGCAGCAAGCAGAGACTGACGGTTGATTCCATTGTGAACAAGATTCGAAAGCACTTCTCGGATCACCTTCAAAAATTCTTCCTTTTTGTCCATTTCCGAATTTTTCACAATGATACACATATAAGGCTGTAAAATGCCATTATCCAGTTCTCCGAAAACATCTTTGCCGATACCGCTCTCCAGCAAGGCCTTCTTTAATACAGCTCCCGGTGAAGACATAAGCACATATTCCAACACCTGCATGGCCAGATACAATTCCCTGTCAAGGCTTGTTCCGATCACTGTGTTGTAACTCAAATAGGTATTTTCCACCAGCTCTCTGTCATCACTGACTGCATAAGAAGCTTTGACTTCCCGCATGGCGTCAAAAGGCTTCTGAACCCGAATGGAAGAGTCCACTTCAATTTTGTCATAATGACTCAGATAATGCTCATCAATAAAGCGGAGTTTTTCCTCCACATCCATATTACCGTAAAGGTACAGCCATGCATTGGACGGATGGTAATAGCGTTTATGAAAATCAAGGAAATCTTCATAGGTCAGATTCGGAATATCTGACGGATCTCCTCCCGACTCAACGCCATAAGTCGTATCCGGATAAAGTGTCTGACTGATTTTTCTGAAAAGGATCTGCTCCGGAGATGAAAAAGCACCCTTCATCTCATTGTATACAACACCGTTATATTTTAACGGTTCCGACGGATCTTCAAGCTCATAATGCCATCCTTCCTGAAGAAAGATTTCTTTATGTTTATAAATATTCGGGCGAAAAACTGCATCCAGATACACATGCATCAGATTTTGAAAATCCGTATCATTACAGCTTGCCACCGGATAAACCGTCTTATCCGAATAGGTCATCGCATTGAGAAAGGTATTTAAAGACCCTTTCACCAGTTCAACAAAAGGATCTTTCACCGGAAATTCTTCCGAACCGCAGAGAACCGAATGTTCCAGTATGTGGGCCACACCCGTACTGTCCTTCGGCGGTGTGCGAAAGGCCACATGAAAAACTTTATTCGAATCCTCATTCGACAGTACCGCTATCCGTGCGCCGCTTTTTGTGTGTTTCAGAAGCCAGGCTTCTGATTTCAATTCTTCGATATATGTCTCATCCAGAATGGTATAGCCTTCCGGAATTTTTTTTGTCTGACTCATCATTAAACCTCCTGTCTTTTATAAACTGTACCATATTCCTCTGATTTATACAACCAGATTACTGTCTCTCTTCCTCTGTCCGTATCCACAATTTTACATCCCGGATAAACTTTTTCCAGGCATCCTCATGCTCGACATAATATTTAGGACATATTTTCCCTGTCACATCATAATGACGGATCACCTGATCCGGAGGTACATCCAAATACATGCACAGCCACCCCGTCAGATTGACAAGGGACCCATAGGTGTATGTATTAAACTTTCCGTCAGCCGTCTCATGGCACACTTCCACGGAGACACTGTTAATATTGCGTTC
>JAEDDO010000167.1 GCA_016298055.1 Frisingicoccus sp. | reverse complement strand
TGGATTTCAGCCTTTCAAAGTTCGTTGATTTTGCCAAGGAAAAGAATACTTCCTGTGTAATGTGCCATGAGGAAAATGAACTGAAAAAGCAGCAAAAGACGGCAATTATCACAGTGGATAACAATGACCTGATTACCAGCTATGAGGAAAAGCCGAAAGAGCCAAAAGGAAATCTGGCTGTGCCGCCGTTCTATTGCTACCGTACCTGTGATGCAAAGAGGATTCAGGAAGCACTGAATAATGGCTGCGGCTATGACGCACCGGGCAGCTTTGCGGCTTGGTTGAGCAAGCAGACCCCGATGCACGCTTACGTCATGCCGGGTAAGAGGTATGACATTGGCGATATTAACAGTTATGAGTATGTGAAAAGTGTGTTTTCAAAATAAAAACACAAAGAGAGAGGAGAAAGTAATCATGAAAGATTATAAGGATTTGAAAATTGCTGTGGCGGGAACTGGCTACGTTGGACTTTCCATTGCAACGCTGCTGAGCCAGCACCATAAGGTTATGGCAGTGGATATTGTGCCGGAAAAGGTGGAACTCATCAATAATAAAAAGTCCCCGATTCAGGATGAATATATTGAAAAGTATCTGGCAGAGAAAGATCTGAATCTGACTGCAACTCTGGATGCTAAGGAAGCATACAGTGATGCTGATTTTGTAGTCATCGCCGCACCTACCAACTACGATAGCAAGAAGAACTTTTTTGACACAAGTGCGGTAGAAGCTGTCATTAAACTGGTCATCGAGTATAATCCGGAAGCCATTATGGTTATCAAGAGTACCATCCCGGTTGGTTATACAGCAAGTGTTCGTGAGAAGTTCCACTGCGACAATATCATCTTCAGCCCGGAGTTCTTGCGTGAGAGCAAGGCTCTGTATGATAACCTTTATCCCTCCCGTATCATCGTCGGAACCGACGTGGATAATGCTCGACTGGTAAAGGCAGCACACACTTTTGCAGAACTCCTGCAGGAAGGCGCAATTAAAGAGAACATTGACACTCTGTTCATGGGCTTTACTGAGGCAGAGGCAGTTAAGCTGTTTGCCAACACCTATCTGGCACTGCGTGTCAGCTACTTCAACGAACTGGATACCTATGCTGAGATGAAAGGGCTGAACACTCAGCAGATCATCAACGGTGTTTGCCTGGATCCTCGTATTGGTACTCATTATAACAATCCGTCCTTTGGCTACGGTGGATACTGCCTGCCGAAAGACACCAAGCAGCTGCTGGCGAACTACGCCGATGTACCGGAAAACCTGATCGAGGCTATTGTTGAGAGCAATAGAACTCGTAAAGACTTCATCGCCGACCGTGTTTTGGAGATTGCTGGTGCTTATGAAGCGAATGACAGCTGGGATGAGAGCAAGGAAAAAGAAGTTGTGGTCGGTGTATACCGTCTTACTATGAAGAGTAACAGCGATAACTTCCGCCAGAGTTCCATTCAGGGTGTCATGAAGCGCATCAAGGCAAAGGGTGCAACTGTTATCATCTACGAACCGACTCTGAAAGATGGTGAGAAGTTCTTCGGATCAGTGGTGGTCAATGACTTGGATGAGTTTAAGAAGCAGAGTCAGGCCATCATCGCAAACCGTTATGATAAGTGCTTGGATGATGTAAAAGAAAAAGTTTACACGAGAGATATTTTCCAGCGTGACTAAGAAGAAGTGGAGAAGAGTAGATGAAACATAATAGAAAACCAAGACTTTGTTTTGTGTCATCGTCAGGTGGTCATTGGGAGCAGCTCCAGAAACTGGAACCGCTTACGAAAAAATATGAAGGTTTTTTTGTAACAGAGAAAACACAGTTCGACGCACCACTTGGCAAGTATTTTATGAAGCAAACTGACTTGAAAGATAAATTCATGATTCCCAAAATGCTGTGGAACACACTGTACACACTCTTTATTTGGGCAAAAGAACGTCCGGACTTTGTGATAACAACGGGAACCATGGTTGCATATCCATTTTATCTTTTGGCGGTGTTGTTCCATAAGAAATTTGTGTTTATCGAAACATTCGGACGTGCAAATATGCCGACTGTAGCAGGTAAGAAAATGGAAAAACACACAGATTTGTTTATAGTCCAGTGGGAAACACAAAAGAAATTTTATAAAAAAGCAATTTATGGAGGGTGTCTATACTAATGATCTTTGTGACTGTCGGGTCAAGAAATTATCCTTTTGACCGTTTGTTTAAAAAATTAGATGAGCTTTATGAAAAGGGTGTGTTGACTGACTCGATGTTTGCTCAGATTGGCACATCTAAATATAAACCAAAGCATTATGAATATAAGGATTTTATTTCTCAAGAAGAATTCTTGGAGAAAGTAAAAGAAGCAGATATTGTGGTATCTCATGGCGCTTCTGGCTCTATCATGAAACCCTTGAATGCAGGAAAGAAAGTTATTGCTGTGACTCGCCTCGCTAAATATGGTGAACACATCAATGATCATCAGATTCAGAACAATGAGGCATTTAACCTTAACAGATATGTTCTGATGGCAGATTTGGAACTTGAAAATCTTGGAGAGTGTTTTCAAAAAATTTATGATGGAACTGATGAATTAGTTCCGTGGGTAAATAAAGATCCAATGGCAATTGTAAATATGATCGATAAATTTATCCAGGAGAATTGGTGAGGAGAGATTATGTCAAGCAACAAGTTGTTAAAAAAAGTGAAATATGCAATGCGATTTATTCCGGATAGCATATATATTCAAATTTATTATTTTGCGCACTTTAAGAAATTCTGTGATTTAAAAAAACCGAGTACATACAATGAAAAATTAAACTGGCTCAAATTACATGACCATAATCCGCTTTATCCAACACTTGTTGATAAGTATGAGGCAAAAGAATATGTTGCACGGATAATTGGAAATGAGTATATCATTCCGACACTCGGTGTTTGGGATACATTCGATGATATAGATTTTGAAAAGCTTCCGAATCAGTTTGTGTTAAAATGCACTCATGATTCAGAAGGACTTGTTATTGTTAAAGACAAGAAAAAATTGGATAAAAACGCTGCAAAGGAAAAGATTGAAGCAGCTTTAAAGCAGAATTTCTATTACATTGGTCGCGAATGGCCATATAAAGATGTTAGGCCTCGGATCATCGCTGAGCAGTATATGGAAGACCATGTTGACGGAGAATTAAGAGACTATAAGTTCTTCTGCTTTGGCGGTGAACCTAAGGCTATGTTTATTGCATCGGATAGAGCCTCAGATCATGTAAAATTTGATTATTATGATTTAAAATTCAATCATTTGGATATCAAGCAAAAATATCCTCACGCTCAAGAGGCTTTACGGAAACCAGTTACTTTTGAAAAGATGATTGATTTCTCGAAAATATTATCCAAGGGGTTTCCACATGTTAGAGTCGATTTCTATGAGGTGGATGGACACTTATATTTTGGAGAATTAACATTTTATCATTTCAGTGGATTTATGCCATTTGAGCCGGATCGATGGGATAAAGTATTTGGCGATTGGTTGAAACTTCCGAAAGTATGAGGAGAAGACATGGAGAAAAATAGTAAGGAGCCTATTCGGGTGTTACATGTCTTGCAGCGCATGGAAGCTGCTGGTGTGCAGACACTGTTGATGAATCTTTATAGGAGTATAGACCGTTCACAAGTGCAATTTGATTTTCTGGTTCATTATAAAGAACATCAGTTTTTTGACGACGAAATAGAGGCTTTAGGTGGAAAAATTTACAGGTTATCTGTCTTGCACCTGAGCATCAACGATAGCATTCGTATTACAAATTTCTTTAAACTGAA
>JAEDDO010000028.1 GCA_016298055.1 Frisingicoccus sp. | reverse complement strand
TACGAAAATTTCATCTGTTCTATCGCTTTTTGAATAAGTGTTTCTATCATCCTATTCCCCCAATCATCGCTCCACTTGTCTGTCTCATATAGCTTCCTCCTATGATATCCTTTTGATATCATCATAATATTTCGTTTTACACACTCCGTCAAGATGACTGCAATAAAAATACCGGATTAACCCTCATTTTTCAAATTCAGGTGATCCGGTAAATTATCATTATTCTGCAAATTTTCCTAAAAATTCTTTCATACGCTGATTGTCAGAATTAAACACTTCTTCCGGTGTCCCCTCTTCCGCAATCACGCCTTTATCCATAAAAATAACATAATCTGATACATTTTTTGCAAAATTCATCTCATGTGTTACAATGACCATCGTCATCTTTTCCGCCGCAAGATCTTTAATGATCTTGAGAATCTCTCCGGTAAGCTCCGGATCAAGTGCGGATGTCGGCTCATCAAAAAACAGTATCTTCGGCTTCATGGCCAATGCTCTGGCTATAGACACTCTCTGCTGCTGACCTCCGGATAACTGATGCGGATAAACCTCCGCCTTATCTGAAAGTCCCATCTTCCGCAGCAATTCTTTTGCTTCCCGGAAGACTTCATCTTTATTCCGTTTCTGAACCCTTAAAGGTGCATCCGTAATATTCTGAATCACAGAATAGTGAGGAAAAAGATTAAAATTCTGAAAAACAAGTCCGAAATATCCGTGAATCCGCTTCAATTCTGATGCTTTCGCATATTCCGCTTTGCCATTCTTACTCACAGCGGCCTTCTCGCCAAGATAAATAATCTCTCCGTCATCAATCGTTTCAAGCATTGTCGCACACCTGAGAAGGGTAGATTTTCCTGAACCGGAAGGCCCGATAATACTCAAAACCTCCCCCTCATTCACTGTCAGGGAAATGTCTTTCAGAACTTCAAGATCTCCAAATTCTTTTTTAATGTGATTCATTTCAAGTAAATTCATGAGTTTCCCTCCTAACGATAATAACTGAGCCGTTTTTCCAGATAATCAAAAAACAGAGCAACAAGCAGATTGAAAATATAATAAAACACACCGGCAACCACAAAAGGTATCATAGAAGATTCTGCTGCTACCAGCTGCTTTGTCAGTGTAAACACTTCCGCTACCGCTAAAGTAAATGCTAAGGATGTATCCTTGACCAGCGTAATTGTCTCATTGGCTACCGGCGGAATAATCCGCTTTATGACCTGCGGCATAATAATATGCACAAAGGTCTGCACTTTACTGTAACCAAGCAATTTGGCGGCCTCATACTGTCCTTCCGGAATGGCCGAAATACCTGCACGATAAATCTCGGCAAAATAAGCGGCATAGTTTAAAGAAAATCCAATCAATACAGCTGTCAGACGATAAGTTCGTGTAATCTGAATACCAAAAATAAAATACGGTCCAAAGTATACAACAAGAAGCTGCAGCATAAGCGGTGTTCCACGCATAATCGAAATATAAATTTTTGCGAGCAGTGATAAAATCCGAATCTTTGACATTCGAATCAACGCAAGTGCAAGTCCTAAAATCAGAGATGTCACCAGCGTAACAAAGAAAATCTCTAATGTGATTCCCATACCACTGGAAAGCTGTTTTATTATATCCATAACGGTCATAGACAGGCCCTCTTTTCGTTTAATAGTAAAAAGGGGAGCGGTAATGTCGCTCCCCGATGTATAATTCTCAATTATTCGCCAATGCAGATGTTGTCTGTGTTGATGCCATATTTTGCAGCGATTTCATCGACAACACCTTCTTTTTCCATTTCAAGCAATGTTGCCCAAACCTGATCCCGCAGATCTTCGTTACCAAGCTTAAATCCAATACCATACTGCTCTTTGGAAATTTCATCGTCAAGGATAATAATGTTATCATTTTTACTCTGTTTTGCCAAAGCAACGCCTTCATCCATAGCAACAGCATCTGCTGTACCCTGTTCAAGTTCAAGTAAGGCTGTCTCGTAATCCGGTACTTCTGTGAGTGCTGCAAAAGAATCTTTTAATGCTTTTGTTTCTTCGTTCTCTTCATCCGTCAAAGCTGCCAGTGCAGAAGAATCCGCCTGTACAAGCACTGTCTTGCCGGCAAGATCTGCTGCGGAAGCAATGCCGCTGTCTTTCTTAACAACAAACACCTGTGTGTTATCTACATACGGTTTTGTCCATGTATAATCTTCTTCACGGCCATTGATCGTAAATCCGTTCCAGATACAATCAATCGCTCCGGAATTGAGTTCCATATCTTTTGCATCCCAGTCAATCGGAGTCTTAACAAGTTCCCATCCGTTGCGGTCACATACTTCCTGAGCAAGATCCAGGTCAAATCCAACATACTCTCCATTCTCCTGATATCCATATGGAGGAAAGCTGGCATCAAAACCAACTGTAAATGTCATCTTATCTCCGGACTCTGCTGCTGTTGTTTCAACTGCAGATTCTGCAGATGTTTCTTTTGTTGTCTCCGCTGCTTTATTACCGCATCCTGTTGCGATGCATCCCATAGCCATAACTGAAGCTAAAATAAGTGCTAATTTCTTTTTCATATTTCTTCCTCCCACTTACATAATACTTGATATTCAAGTAACGCTTTATCATGGTAACATGAAAACGTATTTTTGTCAATATGCCTACGCTGCTTTCATGCGGAAGAAGGGGATGTATTTACTCACCTGATTACCGACAAAGAAGTACACCATTTTCAAAAGCCAGTGACTTTGCTATCGTTCCCTGTGCCACATATTCCTTTTTCATATCTTCCAACTGACGAAGAATATCATCTTTCGAAGAATTTCCAAAAACTGAAAGAATATGCTCATCACTCATTGCCTGATATAAAAGCAAAAGATCCGGTAATTCCCTGTGAGTCCAGAGAGAATAGGTCAGAAGGGCATTTCCGGAAGTATCATGTAAAATAAAACCGCCAAGAAGTTCTTTTCCAAAATTTTGAAGCTCCATATCCGCATACCATCCCGTATACTGGGAGTCCTGCACTAAATCCGTATGAGAAACCTGGCATGCACACCAAAATCTATAAACTTCATCCATCTCCTCCGGACCTGTTTTTTTAGCTGTGATGACCTGAATACGTCCCTGATTTTCCATCTCTTCACAAACCATCTCCCTGTAGCATTCCGGCACAACAGCAAGTCCCAGTTCGTTAAGTTTTTGCATCCATCCAAGGAAAACCGGATCCACGTCACATCGCTCTGCTGATACAAGGTAACCGTCCTCTGCAACAAGAGCTGCCAATGTCTCGGCAAAATCATGAATGTTTTCAGCAAAGTTTTCAGCCTCCGCTTTTAACATATTATAGCTTGACATAATATGATTGATATCACAATTTTCCTGAAGAAGCCGCATAGCAAATACCGTATCAAATTTTTGCCCGTGAAGCTTTTTAATATCCGCATTGATAAATGTAATATTATGTACATCCAACCGCTCTGCCAGCTCTTTCGCAGCCTTTATGGCATTAGGACTGCGATCAACAGCCGTAATGTGCGATTCCGGAAATGCCATGCCGAGAAAACAACTGATAACGCCGCACTCGCATCCCGCGTCCAGAATTTCTTTTCCGAAAACATCATGATTGTCCACGATCCAATTGCAGATCTGTCTGTAATTATCGCCCTGATATCCGCCGTTAAAAAGCAGTGCCTTATCAAGCGACTCGTTTTTCATCTCATAAAATTCGGTAAGGTAGTTTGGATTTTCTTCACTTTCCCGAATCTTGCGATAGAGGTCCGTAAGCATACTACGCCCTCTGGTCTCACCGTATTTTGCACTGAACCGAAAATAAAGCAGTTTGCTCTCCTTCGGAGGGTCTATTTCTAATTGACGCAGATAACTGAGTCCGATATCTTTCTTTTCCTTCATAACTTACACCTTCCCAAATTAGTCATAATCAAATCGTATCCGAAGCTCACCGCCATCAAAAGACCATTCCGTCAGTTTTCTTCGCCGCACTTTATCCGGCAAATGAAGTCGTCTTGTTTGATTACGTACAACAAGGATCAAATCTTCTCCATCCTTTGAAACATCGATTTCCTTTTCTGATACATAAGGAAGCCTGACAATAAATATTCTCGTCCCCTGCTCATCTTCCATTCTAAAAGCCTGTTCACGGCAAAAAACCGTATCCGGATCCGATTTTGCATAGAGTTCACATCCGACCCTTTTAAGCATTTCTATCCCGCGAAGTTCATCATCCTGAAGCATCAGTTTAAAGACTTTACAATCGCCAAAGCTCTCATCCGCCAGTTTCAGGCTCTTCTCCTGCATATCGGTCCATCCTGCGAAATACCCCTGCATTGCTTCTTCCGGATAGATCTTATTCACATAAATGGCATCCACACCAAAATCATACTCATTGATCCAGGTGTAACTTCTTCTGGCCTCATCCATTACAATACGCTCCGGAGTTGTCACGATGCGCATACTTGCAAGCTCGCGATTTCTAAGAATGGTCTGCAGCCGGGCAAGACGTTTGACCAGCTTATCAAACTCTTCAAATACCTGATCTCTTGGCTTTGGCACCTGAGTCTTTCGCGAAATCAATCCACCCAGCGCATTGTTCATACTGCGCACCGACGGAAGCAGTTTATCCGCCAGAACACTCAATCTCTCCGGATATCTGAGCAATGACAATGTCTCTCCGGTCGGTGCACAGTCAATAATAATCACATCATATGCACCGCTGTCATAAGCATCAAGAATCTTCAGAAGGGAAAACAGCTCATCCAGCCCCGGGAACAGAAGCACCTCATCTGTCTCTATTCCGCCATTGGCTTTTCCCGAAATAATCTGTTTAAGATAGTCTCTCAGATTCCCCCAGGCCTTTGTACTTTCAGCAACCGGATCGATTTCCAATGCTTCCAGTCCTTCAAAAACCTTTGTCGGTTCAAACCCCAGCTTCATATCCAGCGAATCGCCCAGACTGTGGGCCTGATCCGTACTCATAACAAGCACTTTTTTGCCGGAAAATGCAAGATTTACAGCGGTAGCAGCTGCAATACTGGTCTTGCCCACACCGCCCTTACCTGTATAGATAAGAATTCTCATGACTGCTTCACATCCTTTCCGGCATCCTCTGATACATCTTTTGTCTTCAGAGAAATCTGAAGTTTATTCTCCGCAAAACGGACATCTGTCACCTGAGCACCTCTCAGAGTATTTGGCAGTGGAATACACCGGTTGTAATTGTTTACTTTTATGTCGATATCCATATCGTGCACAACGACACTGACTTTATCCGAATCGGCTCCCGGAAGTTTTACCGTGAGACAATATCCGCCATCAATGACCTCATAGGTTTCTTTTTCATTCTGTACACCTATCTCAAAAAGATCCGGTATCTTTAATACATCGTCAGCAAGACGTTCTATCGCTTCTTTACCTCGAACTTCTTCAGAGTACCAGGGTATTTTTGTCACCGGCACTTCCGTGAATACCTTTTCGATCTCCCCAATATACTTCTTCTGTATATCTCTCCATCGGTTCATAAAATCACTGCCTGTTTCATCCGGCAGAATACGATTAATAAAGACCCTGTCTACCTGATAATCATATAAATTCAAATACATAAAATTCCGCTTTGTTTCCTCGACAACCATCTTTTCAGGCACACACACGAGACGGACACTGCATATTTCCGGATCTTTTAAAAGTTCCTGTAATAAAACCATCTGCCCGTGCATCTCTTCAATCTCGTTCATTGCCTTATGGGTTGGCAGTGTTACTTTATATTTGACTTTCGAAACCGGTGCCAGCACCCGAACCATTACTTTTCCCACCGGGAAAAATTTTTCCATATACCAGGTAAGGAGTTCCGGAAGTTTGAGCAGAGAGAGGGTTTCACCTGTTGGTGCACAGTCCACAATTATTCTGTCGTATTCACCACTCTCATAGATATCCCGGATTTTCAGCAGAGAAAACAGATTTTCGAATCCGGGAATAATAAAATTATCTCCCACACTTCCGGCCGAAAATCCCGAACTGCCCATCAACGCCCCAATCGCTTTGTTGACATTCGGAAACTCTTCCTTCATTAACATATCCGGATCAAGCTCCAGCAAAGACAGATGATCTCTTACTTTTTTTGTATGTCCGCCAACTTCAGTCTGAAAAATATCTCCGAGATTGTGAGCCATATCCGCACTGACAAGCAATGTGTTCTTACCTTCATTGGCTGAAGCTATCGCATGAGCAGCCGCAACACTGGTCTTTCCCACACCGCCTTTGCCGGTAAAAATAATAATTCTGCCCATTTACATTCCTCCATTATGTTCATGTAACTCATAGCAAATGAGTCACACCAAAGCCTCGCTCTGATGTGACTCATCATATCTTATCTTTTATTCATCAGGCGAAATATCATCAACCCTGTCGGAATGATACGCCAATTTCACCATGCGGATGTTTCCAACCCTTAACGATCTTGTCGTGAGAAAGAACTCTGCAGGTTCCGCACTCAAGGCATCCCAGCCATGAGAAACTGAACTTTCCATCAATGTATTTATAGCACTCTGCCGGGCAGGCCAGAACAAGTTTTCTGATCTCCTCTTCATCCTTATACTCAAGGTCTACATCGATATGAGAGTTTTCTTCATCTGTATGGAATACGTCAAGACCTAACTTTGCTTCAACACTCAATTTCTTCATATTAGAACGCCTCCAGTATATTTGTGATCATGTCAACAAGCTCCCTGGCACTGGTCTTCTTAGCAATAGACTCAATAATGTACATAATAAGTCCGCTGCTCGGCTGACCGTCCACTGTAAACAGCTTAGCTGCGATGTCATCTGCCATCATTGGAAGATCTTCGAAGATTGCTCTGCATGTAAGCAATGTTGGGAATCCCTTGCAAGCTTCCATATCTGCCATAATAAAGCTGTTCTTAAGTAAGTTCTCATATTCAGAAAGTGCAGCTGCACTGAAATCGCCCATCGCATGTGCTTTAATCAATGTCTCAGCAGCAAGACGACCGGATTCGATTGCAAAATCCATACCTCTTACTGTAAAACCGAGGTTAATACACATACCTGCTGCATCACCGGTAACGAGCACACCGTCTCTGTAAAGTTCCGGAATCATATGAAGACCTTCTTCAGGTACAAGATGTCCGGAATACTCGATCGTTTCTCCGCCTTCAATAAATGGAGCAACCGATGGATGTTCCTTAAATCTGTCAAGCATCTGAGGAACGGATATATCTGAATGACCGATATCACTCAATGTGGCAACAATACCAACGGATACCGTATCCTTGTTTGTGTAGATAAATCCACCGCCAAAGCCGCCAACCGTAGGATCGCCTGCGGAAAGCCATGCTGTACCTTCACCGGCTTTAAGTCCAAAACGTTCATTAATAATCTCTTCACTGAGTTTAATTGTCTCTTTAGCACCTACAGCCACCTGAGAAGGTTCAAGTTCTTTCTTCATACCAATCTGCTGTGCCAATAATGAGTTAACACCATCAGCCAGGATAACTGCTTCTGCATACATCTCTTCGCCGTCGGATTCGATACCTACAACTTTGCCATCTTCAACAAGAAGATTATCTACAAGAATACCGGTAATAATTTCCGCACCGGCCTCTTCTGCTTTCTCAGCAAGCCACTGATCGAATTTTGCTCGAAGTACAGTGTAAGATGCATTGCCCGGTTCTGAACTTAATTTTGCAGAACCATATCCGATATCGAGTGAGCCGTCCTCCGTCATAAGAGAAACTTTCTCATGTTTGATAACTCTCTCAATAGGAGCTTCTTCTTTGAAATTTGGAATAATTTTTTCAAGACTATGACCATAGAGACGTCCGCCCGTCATATTCTTAGCGCCGCAATAATCTCCGCGTTCAATAACGATAACAGAGAGACCTGCATTCGCAAGAACAATAGCTGCAGAACATCCGGCAAGTCCACCACCCACGATTATGACGTCGGCGTCAAATTCTCTCTCGCTCATTTGTATCCTCCTTATTGTATAAAAATCAAAGGTCAATAATTACAAATTTTATTTCTGTCCCCACACAAGAACACATGCACCGCACATTCTGCTCTTGTGACCTACCGCCTTCAGACCGATACTGCGGTATAATCTTTCCAGTTCCTTTCGGTGAAGGAACTGCTGTGTCGACTCATACAGCCATATGTATTCCTGATGATATTTTCTGCCTCCGCCAAGCATAGGCATAATACAGCGAAAATACAGTTTATAAAAGGGTTGTATGAGTACGTTGTCGGGAACAAATGAATCTAAACAATATATATATCCATCGGCTTTGACAACTCTTCGCATCTCGCACAGAACCTGCTTATAATCCGCCGTATTTCGAAGTCCAAAAGAAATACATGCTGCGGAGAAGCTATTATCCCGGTACGGAAGCTTCATCGCATTTCCCTGTCGAAAACGCACATTTTGTCTGCCCTTTTTTTTATTTTCTGCCACCTCAAGCATGGCTGGTGAAAAGTCAATACCTGTCACCTTAAGATCATGCCTTGCATCTGCAATCTTAAGTGCAATGTCCCCGGTCCCGCAGCATACATCCAGTATGTTGGTCCCTCTTGGAGTATTTGCAATAAGCTTGTCTGTAAGCATTTTCTTCCAGCCCTTCTGCAGGCCAAGACTTATTCGGTTGTTCGCATGGTCATAACCATCCGAAATACTCTGAAACACGTCATAGACATGTTGTTCCTTAGAATGATCAGCCATGAAAAACCTCCTGAACAAATCCTGCAGCAAAAGAAGCTGCATATGCACCATTCAATACAATATTCATAAGAACGATCCCCTGCATCGTGGCAATACGACCTTGCGGTTCAAGCCTGCATGACAATTGTTTCTTAATCACTTTTCTTCCAAAAATAACTACAAATATTGTACTTATGAAGCCTGTAAATCCAAGCAGCGTCAGAGGCATTACTGCCGCCAGCGTCACCCATGATATGATAAAATATCGATATAATCGAACTGTCTTCTTCCTTCCGATACATGTCGGCAACGTTCGTCTTCCGGCTCTCATGTCCTTCTCAATGTCGCTGCCGTTATTGCTCATCATAATCAAGGCAATCCCCACAATCAACGGAAGGGAATACAGAAGAATCTGCCAATGCAGTTTTCCGTCAGCACAGCCTGCAATTCCTAAAGGAATAAGGCCGCCCATCACAAAACCCGATACAAGTTCACCGATCGGAAGATAGGACACCGGAACCGGACCTCCCGAATAGAGAAGGATGACGACACCGCCGATAATGCCGATAAGCACCGGAATCATCCCGTTTCCCATACAGGAGATAAGCCCCAAAGCCGCTCCGGCCGCCATATACACGATACCAAGAATAAGGGCGCTTTTCGGATTTATATTCCCATAAATCAGAACCGCATCGCTTATTTCTACATGGTCACCTTCACTGTCTGTGCCCTTTATAAAATCAAAATAATCATTAAAGGTGTTCACTGCACTTTGCAGCAATATACAGGCTGCGAGGAGCATAATACCTCTTATCCATGTGAGTCCCATTCCCTGCTGCCAGCAGTAAAAATTGCCGAACAGTGCGGGAAATACCGAAGCAACCCATGTTCGAGGCGCTGCCAGATCAAGCGCAAGTTTCGGTGTCAGCGGTTTGTAGTTCTCACATTGACTCAAGTTTATCTAACATCCTTCTGATTTTCCGAGCCTCAGGGATATCTTCCAGAGAATCCAGTATCTCACCGGCAAGTGCGGCATATCTGTGAATTTCTTCCACCGTACGCTTTACACCACCGCATCGGATAACTTCCTTCTCCATCTGTCCGATCTCTTCAGAACTCAGATTTCGTTTTGCATTTTCTTTCATGATTGGCAGAAGGGCCTCTCTGCCTTCCGGTGTCTCAAGAGCCATAAGAACCGGAAGTGTATAGATGCCATCATGGAAATCTTTGTGTGTCTCCTTACCCTCTGCCACCTCACTTGATGTAAAATCGAGAAGATCATCTCGGAACTGGAACATAATGCCCAGATATTCACCGAAACATTTAAGCTTCTCTGCGACATCGCTGCCGCATCCGGCTTCCATAGCTCCAAGTTTACACGCCGTACTGAAGAGAGCGGCCGTCTTTCCTTTTATATTCTTCAGATAGTCATCCGCAGTCACATGCACATCATATCTGCATACGGCCTGTCCGATCTCTCCAATACACATATCTTCAACTGTTTTTGAAAGAATCATTGCTGCATCAATAAGTTGCTCTTTCACCTGCCAGTAGTGGACACGTTCTATAAGAAAATCCCCTGCATACACTGCAGCATCTTTTCCGTATTTACCTTGAATTGAAGGTTTTCCACGTCTGTATGGTGCCTCATCAATAATATCATCATGAATCAGCGACGCCAGATGCGTAAGTTCCACCATTGCTGCCAGCATGCAGAGCCTTTCGTATTTCTCCGTTGAATGGGGGCCGAAGGCACTGCACAGCAGCAAAAGTCTGGGGCGAATCATTTTCCCGAATGAACCGAGCACATCATCCAGTACGGCGCCTGTTCCGGTGCCGGCAAATGAGTTCTCAGCAATTTTATGCATATAATATCTTACCCGTTCCACCGCTGACTCTTCCATCATAGTACAGGCATTATTCCGCTCTGTCATTATTTTATCTCCAGTTCATTTTATTCTGTAAATTTTATAAAGCAATGCGTCTGAGATCAGATAAGTCCTCTCTTCTCAGCGATAATTTCTGCTGTATGTTTAACCTTAACGTTATCGATTCCACGTGCATCAAGGCCGCCTCGAATCTGCATCATACATCCCGGACAGTCAACAGCTACAACGTCTGCTCCTGTTGCCTGGATGTTATCAATCTTCTGCTGGAGGATCGGAGCTGCGATATCCGGATACAGAACACTGTATGTACCGCCGAATCCACAACAGTTATCATGATCTTCCATCTCAACAAATTCAACACCCTTGGTGTTCTTAAGGAGTTCACGCTGTTCCTGTGTTACACGAAGGCTTCTGCACAGATGGCAGCTGTCATGGTATGTAACTTTAACAGGTTTTCCGTCACCGGATTCTTCACATCCGCCAAGATCATAGAAGAGCTTACAGAAGTCAAAGGTCTTGTTTCCAAGTTCAACAGCTCTCTTATGCATCTCTGTTCCTTCCTCAAAGAAGGTCTGATACTGATGAAGCTGATGTGTACAGGATGGACATGCGGATACGACATAATCGTATTTTTCTGCTTCCATACCTTCAATATTGATTTCTGCCTCTTTACGCGCATTATCTACATCACCCATTGTAGATGCAGGACATCCGCAGCATGCCTGGCCCAATGGCATCTCAACAAGATAACCAATGGAGTTCAGGTCCATAACCACATCACGTGCAAGGTCTGTATATACGAAATCAAGCAGACAACCTGCGAACAATGCAATCTTTCCTTTCGGATCCGGAACATTCTGTTCGATCGTCG
The DNA here is from genome assembly GCA_016298055.1 of Frisingicoccus sp. Taxonomy (GTDB): domain Bacteria; phylum Bacillota; class Clostridia; order Lachnospirales; family Lachnospiraceae; genus Frisingicoccus. The sequence goes on along the minus strand of JAEDDO010000028.1, from coordinate 6,438 downwards.
GGAATACGTCACGAAGCGGTACCTGTGCAATGTTCGGGAAGCTTCTTCCTTCTGTAAGTCCGGAAAGGAACATCGGCAGATGACGGATCATCGGCTGTCCCTTTGTAAATGGCGCCTGAGCAACGGAAGCAATACGGAGCATCGAATGGAAGAGCTTACGATCGGAAACTGCGTCAAGAGCAAATTTCTTGATCGCATTCGGATTCTCTTTTACACTCTTCTCACGAATCTTCATGATCATATCTGAAATCGGAAGACCGCCGCCACAAACTTCCTTACATCTTCCGCACTGGAGACAGAGATTCTGAATTTCACTTGCTCGTCCTTCATTGACAAGGAAATGTGTAAGCATAACACCAACACCGCCGGTATAAACCTTGGAGCCGTATACATGTCCGCCAACTAATGCGAATGCCGGACAGACATCAAGGCAGGCACCGCATCGGATACATTCAAAAAGCGGTCTGAACTCAGGCTCTTCAAGAATTGCACGACGTCCCGGATCATCAATGATAACTGCATAAAATTCTTTCTTTTCTTTTGTGTCGTTTTCTTTATCTGTGACAACATCACATGCGCCTGTATACATGGAAACATAAGCTGCAATTCTCTGAGCTGTACCATTACGTGGAAGCGCTTTAAAAATCCAGCGGGCATCTGAAATTGATTTAACAAATTTCTCAATACCGAAAATATACAGATGGATCTTCGGAAGTGTACCAACCATACGGCCGTTACCCTCATTCGACATCGTAAATACGGTTCCGGTCTCAGCTACTGCTACGTTTGCACCGGAAACAGCCATATCTGCCGTAATGAATTTTTCTCTCATAACTTTACGTGCTGTCTTAACTTCCTCTGCAATGATCGGCTCATTCTTAACTTTTGTATAATCTGTAAACAGATCTGCAACCTCTTCTTTGTTCAGATGAAGTGCAGGCATAACCATATGTACAGGTGTGTTGCCTTCCAGAGCTATAATAAATTCACCAAGGTCTGTTTCCTGAACGAGTACCCCATCTTCCGCAAGCGTTGTGTTGAAATGGAGTTCTTCAGAAGCCATAGACTTTGATTTAACAATGGTCTTAACACCTTTTTCTTTTACAAGAACACGAATCTTTTCCATAGCCTCTTCTTTACTTCTGGCATGAATAACATGTCCGCCTCTTGCTTCACAATTTTTAGTAAACTCTTCGATCATCTCATCGATATGATCTGCTGCGTAACGTTTAACTTCACTAATCTTATTTCGTGTTGCCTCAAAGTCCACACCTTCATATGCTTTTTCTCTTCTGGCCGGATATGTCTTACAGAATGTACCGAGTGTTCTGGCAAGAGTGGTGTTGTCCAATGCATCACGAATTTCCTGTTTTAATGCTTCACTTGACATTATATTCCCTCCTTCCATTATCATTCATCGTCTACAACTACTGCGGACAATCTGAGTGGTCCATGAACACCAACCGTGCTGACACACTCAATGTCGGCTGTACGGCTAGGACCGGTAACAAAGCCAACAAAATTTGGCATCTCAGGGAGTGCAGCGATGACATCAAACATATCATCATACTCCGGTACGATCGTAGAACCTTTCACAATACCGATATAATACTCAGACATTGTGGATACAATTCTCTCATCAATGACGTCTCTTCCCTGAACCATAGTACCGAGATCAGCAATACCATACTGTACCTCAGAAATACCACCTTTAACTGTCTCTGCATTGAGACGGATATGGTCTGTATACACTTTGATTCCTGCTTCTTCAAGAGCAGCGATAACTCCTCCTTCTTTCATAAGCGGAGTCTCAACAATACAAGTGTCCGGAATACCGGCTTCTTTTAAAATTTCGGCAACAGCTTTGCCCAGATCACTTTTTGAAGCACGCACGCATGTTCCATTCACACTTTCAAGATTCTTTTTGAATCTTTCATACAACTCATCCGTGATTTTACCCATTTATTATACTCCTTTCCGACGAATTAATTGCATCACATCGTTTCATTTATTTCAGTATATTAAAAAACACCTCGTTAGTCAACTCCAAACGCCCCTCTTGTATGTATTTTTTTTGTATTTTTGAATTTATTTGAATTATTTGATACCATTTTCCTCAAAATCATGTCTAATTTTAAGAAATTGCCTTATCGACTTAAACCCCTTTAGAATAAAGTGTTTTTAATAATTATCACCGTGAGATTATTTTTATCAGATCCTGCCCAAAAAATTTTCAGTTAACCACATATCGTTTTTTGACTCCAATGAATCCCATTATTCAAAAAAATATCATATACGCTCTGACCTGTAAAAAAAGCCTTTTTATGTTGATTTGAGACACCTGTTCTGCTATCATTAAATACGTATACAAGCCAGATTTTATACATCAAATACAGGGAGGCAAAGACTATGGAAATACAAAAAATCGGAATAAAGTTAGAAGGCGATATGTGCCTCGATGATTCAGATAAAAATCTCATCATGATATGGAGTAAAGCCGTAAATCCAGACAAGGAAGTGCTTCTTGTCTGCTGGAAAGTAACAGATCCATCCGCCGGAGAGATGAAAGACATGGTGGCTGAATGGGATCATTTTGTTGTATTGACCGCTGAGGGCAAACCTCTTGGCACTGCTCAGGACTATTTCCTGACAAAATAAAAAAACATCTTTGCAGAAACTTTTCAATGTCATACATTAACTTCTGCAAAGATGTTTTTTAAACGCGATAGTGTGCGAAGCACACTTTGTTCTTAAAGACGAATTGTAACAAAAATATCATAAATTGCCTTGATGGCAGTTTCAAAATCTTTATCCTGAACACCAATAATAATGTTCAGCTCACTGGATCCCTGATCGATCATCTTAACATTCACATTGGCATGTGCAAGAGCTGAAAAAATTCGGCCTGCTGTACCGCGTGTCGCTTTCATACCACGTCCGACAACAGCGACAAGTGATAAATCCCCTTCCATCTCAATTGCATCCGGATGAACGGAACGATGCAGATTTGCAAGCACTGCCTGCTCTTTCTGCTGAAACTCATCCTGATGAACAAAAACAGTCAGAGTATCAATGCCGGACGGCATATGTTCAAAGGAAACGCCTTCCTTTTCAAAGGCTTCAAGTACTTTTCTACCAAATCCGACCTGTGAATTCATCATGTCTTTTTCAATGGTAATGGATACGAAGCCCTTTTTACCTGCAATACCGGTAATCGTATATTCTGGTTTTACACATGTACTTTCTACAATAAATGTACCTTTATCTTCCGGTCTGTTCGTATTACGGATATTGATCGGAATACCTTCTGTACGGACAGGGAAAATGGCATCCTCATGAAGAACACTTGCTCCCATATAAGAAAGCTCACGAAGTTCTTTATAAGTTACTGTGTCAATTGGTTTTGGATTCTCGATAATTCTTGGATCTGCAACAAGAACACCGGATACATCTGTCCAGTTCTCATAAATATCTGCAATAACTGCCTTTGCAACGATAGATCCTGTCACATCAGAACCTCCTCTGGAGAAAGTCTGAACTTTACCGTCTACACCGCAGCCATAAAATCCCGGAATAACTGCACGTTCTGTTTTTGCCAGTTTCTTTCCAAGATTCTTATAAGTTTTTTCCTGATTCAAACGGCCATTCTCTGAAAAGAAAATATAATTCACCGGATCAACAAATTCATAATCCAGATATTTTGCCATAATGATACCATTCAAATATTCGCCTCTGGAGGCCGCATAATCTTTTCCTTCTTTATTCTTAAAAGAAGTTTCAATCACAGAAAACTCATCGTCCAGTGATAAATCCAGTCCCAGACCCTGAATAATTTCATTGTATCTTTCTTTGATCTGATTAAGAGTCTCACTGAAATCTTCGCCTGAAACCGCTGCCTCATAACAACGATATAACAGGTCTGTTACCTTTGTATCCTTCGTAAAACGTTTGCCCGGCGCAGAAGGGATAACATACTTCCTATCCGGGTCACTCATTATAATATTACCTACTTTTTTAAATTGCTCAGCACTGGCCAATGAGCTGCCGCCGAACTTTACAACCTTCTTCATCTGAATAGCCTCCAAATAAAATACTTCTGTTTTTAAAATTATATAACAGAATCCCTATTTGTCAACGTTTTATTACAAAACTTGCAGTGGTCATTCCAAAAAAAATGTTATATAATAACTCTATGCTGTCTATTAAAAAATGACGCAATTATTTTCCACAGGAGGTATTTGATTTGAAAAAACGTTTACTTTTTGTTGTTAATCCAAGCTCAGGCACACTCAAAATTAAAGACAGCCTGCTTGAAATCTGCCAGATTTTTTGTGACGGCGGTTATGATCTGACACTGAACGTAACTAAATATATCTCAGATGCCATCACAGAAGCTCTGAACCAGGACAAAAAATATGATCTCATCATCTGCTGCGGCGGGGACGGAACCTTCAACAGTATGGTTTCATCACTTGTCACCCTTCCGGAGCATCCTTCCATCGGTTATATTCCATCCGGAAGTACGAACGATTTTGCACGCAGTATCGGCCTGACCGGATCTTCAATCGACATTGCGCGCCAGATTATGGCAGGATTTCCGAAAAATCTGGACATTGGCGGTTTTAATGACCTTTTCTTTTCATACGTAGCTTCTTTCGGAGCCTTCACCGAGGCTTCTTATAATACACCCCAGTCTCTGAAAAACCGGCTGGGCCATCTTGCTTACATCCTTGAAGGCGTAAAAGACCTTTCCACGATTGAACCGTGCAGAATGAAAATCGTCCATGACGATATTACACTTGAAGATAACTACATCTGGGGAGCTGTCTGTAATTCAACGTCCATTGGAGGTATGATTCGATTAGACAAAGAACTTGTAGACTTCAATGATGGTTTATTCGAAGTCATGCTGATTAAATCACCAAAAACTTTATTGGATCTTACGAAAATCGTTGTATCGATCAACACGCAGGTCTATGACCCGGAAGTCATTCATTTTTTCCAGGCCGATGAACTTTTTATATATCCTGAGACAGAGATTCCATGGACTCTCGACGGCGAGTACGCTCCGGGAAGCAAAGAAATTCACATAAAAAATTATCATAACGCACTTCAGATTCTCATCTGATTATGTTCACAAATTTTCTCGGTTTTCATACATTACTAATAAATAACCCATCTCCCTGAAAGGAGCTCGTATGAATTACCGACAAAATATGACGCCCGGCTGTCATCCGATGCCGCATCCCATGCCGGCATCGACAGCCCCCGTCTGTGAAAATATCTGCACTTATCCGATCGCTATGGCTTACGTGCCTGTTCAAACATTTCAAACCACTTATGATCTGAACCGAAGTCTGGAAGTCGGAACTATCTTTCCGGAACTTCACAAACCATTTTGCGGGAAGAGGTGTATTCAATGAAAAATCTCTGTCAGCTTTCCCAATCTCAACTTTTTGATCTCATCAATAAAGTCAGCTTTGCCGTTGACGATATTGTCTTATTTCTTGACTCTCACCCGAAAAATCCTGAAGCACTTGCCTATTTTCGTGAACACAGCGAACTGCGCAATGCCGCTTTAAAAGAATATGCCCGTCGTTTCGGTCCTTTGACAATTGATACTGCCAATGACGCTGCCAGTAATTCCTGGGAATGGATTTATCAAAAATGGCCTTGGGAAGGAGGAACTTGTTCATGTGGAACTATGAAAAAAGACTGCAGTATCCGGTAAACATTAAAACTCCGAATGCCCAGATCGCTCAGGTCATCATGAGTCAGTACGGAGGACCTGACGGTGAAATGGGCGCCTCAATGCGGTATCTTTCCCAGCGTTATGCCATGCCGAACCGTCAGGCTATGGGAATGCTGACAGATATAGGAACCGAAGAACTTGCACATCTCGAGATCGTAGCAACCATAGTTACTCAGTTGACGCGTAATCTGTCTATGGAAGAACTGCAAAAATATGGGTTTGACAAATATTACGTGGACCACACGATCGGCATATGGCCGCAAGCTGCGGGAGGTATCCCGTTCAATGCCTGTGAATTCCAGTCAAAGGGGGACCCGATCACAGATCTTTTTGAAGACATGGCTGCGGAACAAAAAGCACGATCCACCTATGATAATATCCTGCGCCTTGTTAAAGATCCGGAAGTTGCGGATCCAATCCGCTTCCTGAGAGCAAGGGAGATTGTCCATTTCCAGCGTTTCGGAGAAACTTTAAGACATCTTCAGGAAGATCTGGATTCCAAAAACTTCTACGCATTTAACCCTTCCTTTGACGCCCCGACTGTATGCCCTCCTTGCGCTAAGTAATGTTCTGACCGAACAGCAAAAAACCGTTTCTCCATCCTTCATCAGGTTATGGAGAAACGGCTCCGTAAAAGTCTTTTATGAGAGCGGACCGATACAAGTATCTGTCTGCCGCGTTTTAAT
>JAEDDO010000166.1 GCA_016298055.1 Frisingicoccus sp. | reverse complement strand
TTCTGCTGTCAGCATAGCACGCTTTTTAGAAGAACGCAAGGCAAAATTCTGTTTTGCAGGACGGCAATTCAGCAATGCCGATTATTCTGTCACCGTTTCGAATTTGGCATGATGCTCCGTAAGATAATGCTGCACATACTCGCTGTTTCCCACACAGACCGTAGGATCATTATGTAAGTGCTTTGAGCAGCCGATCACATCGTCGCCCAAATAGCCAACACTGTCGGGGATGGTTATCTTCTGCAGCCCGATGCAGTCGAAAAAGGCATGACGGTCAATGTGTATCGTACCTTCAGGAATATCAACTTCAGAAAGGCTCTTATTATAGTTAAATGCGTTTTTCCCGATTATTTTAAGGTTTTTGGGCAGCTTAACCGTCTGCAGCGAAGTACACTGGTAAAATGCTTCCTGTCCAATATAATTGACACTGTCAGGAATGACCACAGACCGGATTTTTTGATTTTTTGAAAAAGCAAACGGGCGGATTCTTAAAACGGGAACACCTTCATAGTCAGCAGGGAGCACCAAATCGGTCTCTTCTCCTGTATACTTTTCAATTTCGGCAATATTGTCTTTCCTGAGACGAATGGCGTATCCGTCTTTTTCGACGAGAGTTCCGTTGTTATACTGCTGTTCATTCTGAAGATTCGTCCCGAAAACATGATCGATGGTTTTTACAAGTGCGGCTTCAAACTGACCGCTCTTAAAAAACACGATATCATCTCTTGTGACATTCTCTCGAACCCAATTATCCAAATCCTCACGCGTATCCATTAAAAGGGCATTTGTACAGCCATCGTCGACCATTGCTTTATATGTATACTTGCTGTCCCCTGCATAGAAAATCACCTGATCCAGATCCAGCTTGGCAAGATCGTGACCCAATTTTTCATGCATGCGTACAGAGTCATCACCCAGCTTATCAATATGTCCGGTAATAAAAATCTTTTTCCCCTTTGGCTTAGGCATTTGCGTCAGGGTAACCGCCGATCCCAGAACGGTTTTCGGCTCGGCATTGAAAACGTCTATCATCATGGAATATCCGCCGATATTGACGTAATTCTGGCGCATGCCGCTGGGTTGATATTCAGAAATTGACTTCAAAATATTCTGCATAGGAACATGGGAAAGTCTGCCGACAGCAATAGCAAACAGGGCATTGTAGACATTATACTCACCATACAGTCTCAACTTGGTTTCATATTCACCGTCCGGACACACGGCGGTAAAGCATATGCCCTCCATCGTCGTATGAATATTTTTCGCATAGTAGTCGGCTTTGCTGTTGTTCATGGAGCATGTTATGACTTTGTGTTTATATTTGGCGTTTCGAAGAATATCGTCATCGTAGCAGATGACTACAGCTCCCCTGCGTTTAGCGTATCTCTCCAGGCTGCTTTTATCGATAAAAATATTCTGCTGCGTTTGGTATGTATTCAAATGTGATTCTCCGATATTCGTCAGGACAACAATATCCGGGCGTATGACACATGCAGAACTTTCCACATATCCGGGCATAACGCCGCCGACCTCCTGAACCCAGTATTCATATCGGTGAGTCAGCTTCTGGATGTTTCTCAGAATTGCGCCGTGGCTGTTGGACATGCTGTTTCCGACGAAAGTCTTATAGTGATCGGAAATCACCTTGTTGATTAGGCCGGTCGTAGTTGTTTTGCCAACACTTCCTGTAATGGTAATCCGCTTTGCCGGAATCCGTGCGCATTTCCATTTCTCATAGCTTTGCACACACTTCAAAGGATCACGAACGCCGATCACATTGCTTTGCGGATAATTCGCTTTGTGCTCCTCTGCGCAGAAAACCAGCAATGCTCCCTGCTTGAGAGAGTCTTTGATCACCTTATCCGCAGGATACCAGCCTGCGCTGATCACCACATCGCCGGGCTGCACATATTCCGACTGTGTAAGAATGCGATCAAACTTCATATTTGGATCGATTTCCGCGGGAAGAACGGCTCCAATGATTTTTGCCAGTTTCCCGATATTAATCTTAGTCTCTCTTCTAACCTTCTTGCGAAGTTTCTTTAATTGTTCCCGCAGCATATTTGTCCTCCTAAGTTATGATTGCATTTACAAAGCAAGCCGTAAATCACCGGTTTTTAAACGGTCTGACCCAACACGGCCGGATTAAACAACTGACTTCCTGATACAGGAAGTTAATTCATGTGACTCGATCTGTCCCAAAATGATAAGTCTGCCAAATCGGTTTCAGACATTCGCTTCCGGAAGCTTGAGCATTTCGCCAAGCTTGTAGTCCCATTCCATAGGTTCAAAGCTCTCATATCCGCCACCGGGATAGAACGTCAACTCGCCGACATAGAGTTTGCTGCCGTCTGCTGTCTCATAAAAATCTACACGGACAAAAGGAAACGGCTCTGCCAATTGGTTGGCTATTTCGATCATCTTGTCAAGATTTTTCGGCGGCTTAACCGGGTAATTGCTATTGGGATACTTTCTTGTAAACGGAAGCAGATTCCAGTCCAAATCGTAGAAATTCACACTCATGTTTGAGTCGCGGTCCAATACGGTGAACAGCAGTTCCGCTTTCCCGTTAAAACACATGATCTTGTAATCAATCAATGCGTCGTTGTCTAAATCATTTATATATTCCTCTGCCAGAATTTTGGGGCGTACATGCCTGTAGGCAATGCAATACGAAGAGCACAGATTATTGCGCTTTAGCAGCCACGAACTCATCACCGTTTTCAGGCGGTCAATATCCAGCTCCGCCTTGTTCTTTACCACGATGATATGGCGTCCGTCGCTCTGGACATTTGATTTCAAGACAAACTGATCCGGCAGCAAATCAAAATCAATTTGATTCTCACTTTCCCATTCACCGTAGAGCGGAACCGTATACCCCTCTCCGAGCTGCTCTGTAATATATCGCTTAAACTCGCATTTATCCACACATCTGCCCATTCTGGGATCATAGTAATTCAGCTTCAGCCATTGAATTTTCTGGTTAAAGGTTTTTGGATGATCCAAGTCAAGGTAATAGTTGCAGTGCCTGTAGAAAACCTTCTTCAGTTCTATAGCGCGCTCTTCTTTAGGGAAAAAAAGGGAGCTGATATAGTCCATTCCATAACCCGTATACGCAGCTTTGCCTGAATAAATATCGTCTTGGACTTTTTCTTGCAAAGCTTCTTTCGCATGAAGATTAGCCGGACTATCGGTCCCCTGCATTGCTTTGTTTGATTTCCCGCTGTTTGAACTGTTGTCTTCTCTTGTTAATCTATATAATTTGGTAACCGGTTTCTTTAATTTTGGCCATTTCCGAAATATTGCCTTGATCCATTTTTTTATCGTTTTGCGCATTTGATTACCCCTTTTTATGAAAGATTCGTTTCAGCAATGTTCAATATGAGCTAAATCCCTTATCCCACTCGCAGCGAAAAGTACTGTATCCACTGCCGGGACAGAAAGTAAAATCTTCCGGAAACGGCCTCCCGTTTCTGCCAAATTATTTTTAAAAACCCTAATTGTTTTATTACCGCAAGGAAATATCCGCATTATCAATAATATTGCCCTTAAAAATCCATAATCTGTTTTTCGTAGAACTATCTCCCCCTAAAACAGGAAAAACATCAAATTCGTATTTAAATATTAGCCCTTTTTCATTTTGTTGTCAATAGTTCCAAAAAATGTACGGTGCCCTGTCCGGCCATGGCTGCCGCCCCCCATTCTGCTGTCAGCATAGCACGCCTTTTAGAAGAACGCAAGGCAAAAATTCTGTTTTACAGGATAATTATTCAGCAATACTGAACGCTTCGTATTGTTTTCCAAAGAATAACGGCGTAAAATAGTGCACA
>JAEDDO010000165.1 GCA_016298055.1 Frisingicoccus sp. | reverse complement strand
ACTTCCTCTACAAGCTCTAATGCCCTGGTAAAATCTCCGATCATAAAATCCGCATGAGCGTCGCTCCCCATAACAACCGGAACTTCATATTTTTTACAGAGATCCAAAATTATCTTATCATTCTCCCGGGCATTGGTCCTGGAATTTAACGGACTCATCGAATTATTGTTTAATTCCACAATTTTATCATATTTCTTTGCCTCTGAGATAACCGCTTCATAATCCATCGCATAGCGTCCGTCATCCGGATGTCCGAGAATGTTGACATAGGGATTATGGATAATCCCCATCATGGCGGCTGTATTCTCTTCCTTTGTTCCCGGTCTGAGACATGGCGGATGAAGACTTGCAATTCTTAAATCCGTACACTGAATATAATGTTGGGGCAAATCCACATGTCCCTCATAATCCATCACATTCAGCTCCACGCCGAACATGACTTCAATCCCCTTCTGAAACCTTGGTAAAATCTTTAAATTATAAAAATAATAATCACCGCAGCTTCCCGGCATGGCCGGTGCATGTTCTGTGAGAGCCAGAAGCTTTAACCCTTTCGCCGCTGCCGCTTCGATCATCTCACGGATCGTATTATAAGCATGTCCGCTTGCCAGAGTATGAGTATGGGTATCTAATTCAATATTCATTCTGCTGCTCCTCCTTTGATCCGATTTTCAAAATAAACAAATTGATCAATAGCATCCAAAATATCCTGAAATGTCTCTCTTGAAGCATGGTCAATATAGGCCTGTAATATTTCCTGTTCCCTGTTTTTATATGGACCATAAAAAATATTATACAGATTATGACCCCGCATATAAATTTTAAATTCTTCAATATGCTCTTTTATTTGCTCAGATGACTGTATATCAATACCGGTAACCTCGGTAAAGTGTTTTCCGCATTTGAGACGATAGAGATATTCCTTCCATTTCTCTAACAGTATATCATAAAATTGTTCTTCATTGTCTAAAATTCCTATTTTCACCATCACTTTTGGATCGAGGAAATAATTTTCAAAGGAATAATACTTTAAAATTAATACATTTCTTCGTGTCACCTTCGGCATCCTGTCCACATCTGAGACCGAACACTGATCGTAATATCTGCACAACTGACTTGCCAGTTTTTCCGGATCTTTGCCGTCCCCGTCACGGATCATGAGAAACTGATCCTTCAGATACAGCTTATTGATATATTTCAGATTGGCGTAGGTCTTAATATTGGTGCAGCTGTTTGTCGTAATAATGGCAATGCGGCACGGCCGTCCCTCCGCATCAAAAATTTCTGAATAATATTTATTCAAAAGCAGCGGCAAACGGCTCTTATCCTGCTTTCCTTCAACGATAAACACAAAATTCACATTCATCAGATCATTGGCTGTATAGCCCAGATCATCCAGAATCACATCCACATCCTCCGGTTTTCTTACAACAGTATACCATTCCCTGTCTGACAGGACCTGACGAATCTGTCCTGAAGTAAAATTAAATAACATGTTCGGAGAATGGGTGGAAAAAATGACCTGATTCGTTTTTGACAGTCGATATAAAATCTCTCCCGCCACTTTCTGGAGTCTCGGATGAAGAAATATTTCCGGATCTTCTATCAGAATAATACAAGGCATATGTTTTCCGCCGTAAATATAAGCTTCCAGAAGGGATAATACATAAATACAGCGCATACCTGTTCCCATATTCTCTAACGGTATGCGGATATCCCGCTCACGGTGATGAACAAATCCCTGTATCTTACACAAATCTTCCATATTTTCCGCCATATAATAATAAATATCTTCACTCTGTCCACCGTTTTTATGGAAAAAATCGTTGACTCTCTCCCTGAATGACATAAAATTCCCCTGATAGAGCTTATACTCAAACAACCTTGCCGCCTCAAGCACATTCAGCTCTTTTGGAGATTTCTGTTCAATTTTGCCGATACAGTGAAAACATCGGTGGCATTCTTTTCCGCTCTCAAAAAGACACTGATCCTTTCGAAGTCTCGAAAGCCATTCATTTTCCTGACATAAAAAAATATCATCCTGTATATCCTGAAAATGCCGCATATTGTCAATATAATAAAATTTTGGAATAATCTGACGAATGTAGCGGTTATCTTTTCGAACACCATCATAAAATCGTCTTTGTCCGTTCCGATTCACAGACATTTTAAACCAAATGCATCCGCTTTCCCCGTCATAGGACGGAAGGCGATTTTTAAACTCTTTTATCCACAGGTCATATCGTTTATATGTACTTACGATCCCCTCCCGGTTAAAATACATGAGATCTTCTTCATCCAGCAAAAATTCCGCATCGATCTCTATATTGGCCCCGTCCAGATTAAAATCCGTTTCCTGTATATCGTACGTATCATTCAGAATGCGGAGTGCATCTAAAATGACGGTTTTTCCCGCATTATTTTTCCCCACAAGAATCAAAGCATTTTCTATATCACGAATCTCTATGTCACGAATCGATTTAAAATTCTGTATGCGCAGTTTCTGTAAATGCATAAACACTCCTCCATCCCTTATTTCAGGGCTGCATAAAACAGCCCTGATTTCAAACACGTTTTATTTAGAAAACTGTGTCGTTACCAATACATTATAATCCGCCCGTTTGTCGATCACGCCCGCCTCCTCCAAAATATTCTGAAGAAGTTCAAAGGCATCTTCTGTAAAAATCGTGTCCTTCTTCCATGTATCCTGATTGTGATAGCGCTCTACGATCTTCTTCAATGTATCAAAATCCGTCTCCTCAAACTGAGGCTGGATGATTTTCGCAATTTCTTCACTTGTATGGCTATTGACATAATCGAGACCTTTTTGGATAGCCTTTGTAAACTTCTGAAGAATGTCCGGATGTTCATTGATATACGAATTCAAGGACGAAAAACAGGTATAAGGAACATATCCTGAATCAACGCCTAAGGATGCGATAACTTTTCCCTGCCCCTCTTTTTCAATGCCTGTAGCGTGGGGCTCAAATTCAACCGTATAATCGCCTGTACCGCTCGCAAAGGCCTCTGCGGTCACTCCAAAATCGATATTCTGTATGATCGTCAGATCCTTCTCCGGATCCATGCCATTCATTTTTAATATATACTCAAATACCATCTGAGGCATTCCGCCTGCCCGACCGCCGATGACAGTCTTGCCTTTAAGATCCTGCCACGAAAAGTTTCCGCTGTCAGTTCGCCCTACAAGAAAATTACCGGCCCTCTGAGTCAACTGTGCAAAATTTACCGCGTAGTCGGTATTCCCTTCGTTATAAACATAAATCGTAGCTTCCGGCCCCATAAAACCGATATCCGCTTCACCCGCGATCATGGCCGTCATAACTTTATCGGCACCGTTTCCGTTTTTCAGTTCCACATCCAGTCCTTCTTCTTTAAAGTAGCCTTCCTCCAGAGCAACATACATCGGCGCATAAAAAATGGAATGGGCAACTTCCATGAGCCGAACCTTTGTCAGACCGGATGTACTGTTTCCACATCCGGTGAGCATCCCTATGGTCAGCAAGACAAACATCATCAACGCACTCACATATTTTTTTCGCATATACTACCTCCCAGTCAAACTAATATATCCTATTCAAAGGAGGCAGATATGTTCCCTACTTCACATGAATCGCTTTCTGAGGACACATCTCCTGACAGCAAAAACATGCAATACATTTTTTATAATCATATACCGGTGCTGCCGGCCTGTTAAGTTTCAAAGCCTTGCCTTCTACCGGACAGGCTTCCACGCAAATTCCACAGCGAATGCAATCTTTGTCAACAATATAGGGTTTTCTCTGGAAATGTCTTGAAACCCATCGAATACGACGCCA
>JAEDDO010000164.1 GCA_016298055.1 Frisingicoccus sp. | reverse complement strand
GACGCGGCAGCGGCTCAGTGTTATAAAGGAATGAAAACAGCCGGGACATTCTATAATTTATGGGGTGTCCTGGTATTTTAATATCATATGAGAGATGAGGGGAATCATGGTTGAATTAAAGCAGGACGAACGTCTGGATGATCTTGAAAGAAACGGTTATAAGATCATACAAAATCCGAATAAATTTTGTTTCGGAATGGATGCGGTCCTTTTATCCGGTTTTGCAAAAGTAAAAAAAGGTGAGCGTGTGCTGGATATGGGAACAGGCACGGGAATCATACCGATTCTTCTCGAGGCAAAGACAGAGGGAAAGCATTTTACCGGCCTTGAGATCCAGGAAGAGAGTGCAGACATGGCCAGAAGGAGTGTGGCCTACAATCATCTGGAAGAAAAAATTGATATTGTCACCGGAGACATTAAAACGGCTTCCCGGATGTTTCCTCTTTCAGGATTTGATGTCATTACATCGAATCCACCCTATATGACGAATCTTCATGGCATTCAGAATCCGGAGGCACCAAAAGCCATAGCAAGGCATGAAGTTTTGTGCACACTGGAGGATCTGGTGAGAGAGACAAGTCGTCTGCTGAGACCCGGAGGACGGTTTTACATGGTGCATCGCCCATTTCGTCTGGTTGAGATTTTTCAGACACTGACCGCCTACAAATTGGAGCCAAAGCGCATGCAGCTTGTTCATCCCTTTGTGGACAAGGAGCCGAATATGGTTATGATTGAGGCTATACGCGGGGCAAAATCAATGATAAAAATTGAGGAACCATTGGTCGTTTATAAGGCACCCGGGGTTTATAATGATATTATCTATGATATTTACGGGTATTAGGGAGGCAAAAAGATGTCAGGAAAATTATATTTATGTGCCACGCCGATCGGTAATCTGGACGATATTACCTATCGTGTTCTGGAAACACTGCGCTCGGTGGATGTGATTGCGGCGGAAGATACGCGCCACACGATAAAGCTTTTGAATCATTTTGATATAAAGACACCAATGACCAGTTATCATGAATTCAACAAGATTGATAAAGCAAAAGTTTTGGTGGAAGATTTAAAGTCAGGAAAAAATATTGCACTGGTGACGGATGCGGGAACACCGGGAATATCGGATCCGGGAGAAGAACTTGTAAAGTTCTGCCATGAGGCGGGGATAGAAGTGACTTCCCTTCCGGGGCCGGCAGCATGTATCACTGCACTGACAATGTCCGGACTTTCCACACGAAGATTTTGCTTCGAAGCATTTCTTCCAATGGATAAAAAAGAACGGGAGACGGTACTTGAACGTTTGAAAAAGGAGACACGAACGACTGTATTTTACGAAGCACCGCATCGTCTGTTAAAGACATTAAAGCTTTTGGAAGAGACGGTAGGAAACCGACGGCTCACTATTTGTAAAGAACTTACAAAGCGTCATGAAAAAGCCTGGCTGACAACGCTTACAGAAGCCTGCAGCTGGTATGAGCAAAATGAAGCCAGAGGAGAATATGTACTTGTGCTTGAAGGAGCAGATCCCAAATTGTTGGAAGAGGAGCGGCAAGCATCCTGGGAAGCAATGAGTATTGAAGAACATATGGCGCTTTACGAGTCAAAGGGACAGTCCAGAAAAGAAGCAATGAAATCCGTTGCTTCGGATCGGGGCATAACGAAGAGGGATGTCTATCAATATTTGATCGGAAAAGAATCTTAATATGGGGGAAAGGTGACAAAAGGACCGGGGGAGTCCTTTTCGCCACCAACAGATGATCAGTTTTGCCTGAAAAGGGAGTGGTAAACTGATTTATAGGAAAGCCGGCTTATTCCTGGAGGGTAAGACCGGCTATTTTTGCCATCTCAATAATTGAACGTTTTGAAACTTTTTTGTCATGGTAATCAATCAGCTCATTCATGTCACCGGTAAAAATATCACATGGTTCGTATTTCTTTAAAATAATACGTTCATCATCTACAAAAATTTCCAGAGGATCGCGTTCGCTGATATTTAAGTTGCGCCGCAGCTCAATCGGCAGGGTAATGCGGCCCAATTCATCTAATTTCCGTACAATACCTGTGCTTTTCATGTTAAACGACTTCCTTTCTTATCCTGAATTCTATAAACAAAAAAAGACTGTCAAGGCATAAATGTACCTGACAGTCACCGTTGACTTTGTATAAGATTAATCCCATCATATCAGTGAGATTGAAATTTGTCAATAAATTTAAAAAAATATTTTCGATCTTTCGAGGAAAGCACAGGTCTTTTCATAAAGTTTCATGGATACTTTCAGTAATAAAATAAATATCAGGTTCGGGAAAATGGTTGGATATGCGATAATATTATTAAAGAAAAGATACAAAAGATTTAAAAAATTTGAGAAAGGTACAGGTGATTGATATGGCAGTGAGACCAGTATATGTGGTGAGAGAAAGTGCTCCTTATTTTGCGGTTACGAATGTGGAATTCGGATGGAATGGTGGATTTGCAAAAGTTCAGAAGCAGAAAAATATTCGGGCAATTCATGCCGGGTTTATGAGAAGTGCCCCGGGGAAAAAGGTGTTGGAAATCAGCAGTAAATCTATGCAGGAAGGTGGAGAAGCATTGAGTGCGTTTTTTCTTCCAAAATATGTTCCGGCACTTGGAAAAAGCGTTCCGGTTGAATGTGTCTTCCAGGCCGGAAAGGTATTTCAGCATGGCGGACCTTATACCGATTTATTAACAGCGACTCCCAAAAATGCAAAAAGAGATGAACGATTGAAAACCAGTGGAAGATTATTAAATTTTACCTTTGATGGAAAGGATTATCCTCTGATTCCAGAGACGATTTTTTATGATTTTATTTATATCAATGCACTTTTTGAAAATCCTGAACTGGCAAAAATTGCACTGGAATATGATGCATTTACCGATGTGGAGTTTAATCCGGATAAAAGTATCAACTGTCAGGCCAAGGCGGCTGCAACCTTTGTGTCTTTACATAGAATGGGGTTGATTGATAAAGTTAAAGATTTCGATTCATTTTTAAGCCTGTATAGCATGAAATCACCTGCTATTAAGAAGAAAGAGAAAGTTAAAATCGCCTGTGAACCGGAAAAGCCGAAGATTTCTATTTGTGCAGGAGACACTTTAAAACACAAAGTATATGGTTTGGGAAAGGTAGAAGCAGTTGAAGGAACAGCTTTGAAAGTTATTTTCCCTGAAGTGGGAGAAAAAACGCTGAATCTTACGTGGTGTATAAATAACTGTGAAATTTTGAAATAAAAAAAGAAAAACAGGAGATAAGATTATGGAAATTAATACATTCAGTGAATATTTAAAGGATCCACATTCTTTGACGATGGCCCAGATGCAGCAATTTCATGAAGAGATGGTAGAAGAAATTGGTAATGATCCGGATGCGAGAGAATTATACGATGATCTTGTAGATGCATCTACAAAATATGCGGCAATTCGTGCGGCGTGGAATTACATGTCCCGGGAAGATAAGATAAATCAGGATTCCATAAGGACATCCTATCATAATTCTGTGATTATTCAGTTTAATGTGCTTGCTCGTTGTCTTCGGGCACAGGGAAAAAAAGCAGAATGGAGAGATCGACTTGGCTATGAGGAGGATGACAGATATTTTCGGAAGACAATCGGTGATTTCGGATGCTATATTGTGTTTGTAAACAGTGTCTGTGCAAGATAAAAAGAAGTATTGACAATTAAATAATTCTTGGAAAAAAATGTCTAGTTAAGTTGACATTTTTCAAACGTTGAGATAAAATAGGAACGTAAACATTTACAAGTAAACACGCATTAGGAACTGGATTATATTAGGGGCTTAGTGCGTCATAATAAGCAT
>JAEDDO010000002.1 GCA_016298055.1 Frisingicoccus sp. | reverse complement strand
AAGAGATTCTTGAAGCCAAGGGTGGATTTATCTGCAGTGATACGGAAGATTTTGAACCGATGTTTACAGCAGAAACAATTTTATAATAAAAAACAGGAGCCGAGATGAATAAGATTTCAAAGCGGCTCCTGCTGTTTTTTCGTTATTTACTCCATCTTCCGGATGCTCCGCATGGGAGAACAAGACCGTTTCCGGAAACAGGGAGACCGACCTCGTCTGAAACGACATGTCCGCCAAATTTTGGAATGAGTTCTGTTGACAGCATGTAAGTAAGTACTGCCGGCTGAAGTCCTGTTGTATAGGAGTTTACAAGGTAAAATAAGGGATCATCACTGAGCAGTTTTGTGCATAACTGGATAAAAGGGTGAATGTTTGCTTCAATCTTCCATATTTCACCCTTTGGTCCGCGACCGTAGGAAGGAGGATCCATAATGATGGCATCGTAGGTATTTCCACGGCGGATCTCTCGTTCTACAAATTTGATACAGTCATCTACAATCCAGCGAATTGGTGCATCCGCAAGTCCGCTGGAGCGGGCATTTTCTTTCGCCCATGTCACCATGCCTTTGGAAGCATCTACATGAGTAACACTGGCTCCAGCTGCCGCAGCGGCACAGGTGGCACCACCGGTATAGGCAAACAGGTTCAATACTTTGATTGGACGGTTTGCTTTTTTTATGAGTTCGCTGAACCAGTCCCAGTTGGCAGCCTGTTCAGGGAAAAGGCCTGTGTGTTTAAAACTGAATGGCTTCAGGTTAAAGGTCAGATTACCGTAATGAATAGCCCATTGTTCAGGAAGATCAAAAAATTCCCACTGACCGCCGCCTTTGTTGCTGCGGTGATAGTGGCCGTTCATCTTTTTCCAGCCTTTATGATTCTTTGGTGTATTCCAGATAACCTGCGGATCCGGACGAACCAGTAAATATTTTCCCCAGCGCTCGAGTTTTTCGCCGCCGGATGTATCAATAACTTCATAGTCTTTCCAATTATTTGCAATAAACATACGTGCACCTCTTAATGAATTTCTACCTATATAATACATGAGGCATTAATGTTTGTCTATAAATAAAAAAGATGTCGACAGAATTCGACAATCACACAATATGAAATGTTTTTTTGAAAATACAAAAAAAGTACTTGCATATCATTTGAAAATCATGTATAATCACAAATGTTGTGACATTGATAGCTAAGAAGCGAGAGGTTGCTGCAGGCCATGCAGGTGTTCCGTGGAGCGAATGTCAAGTTAGGAAACTGGCGACAAGTCACTGTACAAGGTAACAACAATCTGTTAGAACAGAGATGACGTGTGAGTAGAGATAAGAAGACACACACGGGAGGATGTACAGTCACCGCTTGTCGTACTGAATGTAAAAGTGCGAAAAGGAGGCGACTTTTTTTATGGCAAGTCAAGTAATGAGAATTACGTTAAAAGCGTATGATCACAAATTAATCGATCAGAGTGCTGGTAAAATTATTGAAACTGTAAAGAAAACTGGATCTAAGGTGAGCGGACCTGTGCCGTTGCCAACAAAGAAAGAAGTAGTTACAATTCTTAGAGCCGTTCATAAATATAAAGACTCTAGAGAACAGTTTGAGCAGAGAACACACAAGAGACTGATCGATATCATCACACCAACTCAGAAAACAGTTGATGCATTATCCAGATTGGAAATGCCTGCTGGTGTGTACATCGACATCAAGATGAAAACAAAATAATCAATGATGGAAATTATCCTTAAGTGTTGAGGGCGTATATAGATTAGATTACCGAATCAACGAATCTAGGATGATTGCACATACAGTGTAATCCGCTGTAGATGAAACAGGAGGTAAATATGAAGAAAGCAATTTTGACAACAAAAGTTGGAATGACTCAGATTTTCAACGAAGATGGAGTTTTAACTCCAGTAACAGTTCTTCAGGCTGGACCTTGTGTAGTAACACAGGTTAAAACTGTTGAAAATGATGGATATTCTGCAATCCAGGTTGGATTCGGCGATATCAGAGAAAAATTAGTGAACAAACCTATGAAAGGACATTTTGCAAAAGCAGGTGTTGCTCCGAAGAGATTTGTTCGGGAATTCAGATTAGAAGATGCTGAAAGCTATGCTGTAGGTCAGGAAATCAAAGCCGATGTTTTTGCTGCTGGCGACAAGATTGACGCAACTGCAAAATCTAAAGGTAAAGGCTTCCAGGGTGCAATTAAGAGACACGGACAGTCCAGAGGACCTATGACTCATGGTTCTAAATACCATAGACATGCAGGTTCCAACGGTTCTGCAACAACTCCGGGACGCGTTTTCAAAGGAAAGAAAATGCCAGGACATATGGGTGCTGTAAGAGTCACTGTTCAGAATCTTGAAGTTGTAAGAGTTGACGCTGAACAGAACTTAATCTTAGTTAAAGGTGCGGTACCAGGACCTAAGAAATCTTTAGTAATGATTAAGGAATCAACCAGAGCTTAATAAGCTTTGAGGAAGGAGGACATACAGATGGCAAACGTATCTGTTTATAATATCGAAGGCAATCAGGTTGGCGAGATGGAATTAAGCGATGCAGTGTTTGGTGTTGAAATTAATGAACATCTTGTACACATGGCAGTTGTAAATCATCTTGCTGCAAAACGCCAGGGAACACAGAGCGCAAAAACACGTTCTGAAGTTAGCGGCGGAGGAAAGAAACCATGGAGACAGAAAGGAACAGGTCATGCAAGACAGGGTTCAACAAGAGCTCCACAGTGGACAGGCGGCGGTGTTGTATTTGCTCCGAAGCCAAGAGATTATTCTTTCAAATTAAACAAGAAAGAAAAGAGAGCAGCTCTTAAATCTGCTTTAACATCCAGAGTTGTTGAAAACAAGATCATCGTATTAGACGCATTCAACATGGATGAAATCAAAACAAAGAAATTCAAGGCTGTTATGGATGCTTTAAAAGTTTCCAAAGCATTGGTTGTTGTTGGTGGAGACAACAAAAACGTTGTATTATCCGCAAGAAACATTCCAAGTGTTAAGACAGCTTCTACAGCTACAATTAACGTATATGATATTCTGAAATATGACACATTAGTTATTACTCAGGATGCAGTTGCTACAATCACGGAGGTGTATGCATAATGGCTGATATCAAATATTATGACGTAATCCTTAAACCAGTGATTACAGAAAAAAGTATGAACCAGATGGCTGAGAAAAAATACACTTTCTTAGTGCATCCACAGGCAACAAAAAGCCAGGTAAAAGAAGCTGTTGAAAAAATGTTCGAAGGCACAAAAGTTGCCAGCGTAAACACAATGAACTGCGAAGGCAAAAACAAACGTCGTGGTATGGTTTACGGAAAAACAGCTAAGACAAAGAAAGCAATCGTTAAATTAACAGAAGACAGCAAAGATATCGAAATCTTCGCAGGTCTGTAAAAATTGCAGAAACCCAATAAAATATACGCAAATAAGCGTGACAATAAATCAGGCACTTGAAAGGAGTGAACAAAATGGGTATTAAGACATTTAACCCATATACACCTTCCAGAAGACATATGACCAGCTCTGATTTCGCGGAGATCACAAAATCCAAACCGATGAAATCCTTAGTTGCTAAAAAGAACAAAACAGCTGGACGTAACAATCAGGGAAAAATTACAGTTAGACATCACGGCGGTGGTGCAAAACAGAAATATAGAATTATCGACTTTAAAAGAAATAGAAAAGATAGTATTCCTGCTACAGTAAAAGCAATCGAATACGATCCAAACAGAACAGCAAACATCGCTTTGATCTGCTATGCAGACGGTGAATATGCATACATCCTTGCTCCAAACGGACTTCAGGTTGGTATGACAGTTATGAGCGGTGCTGAAGCAGAAGTCAGAGTTGGTAACTGCTTACCACTTTCTGAAATTCCTGTAGGTACACAGGTACACAACATTGAGTTATATCCGGGCAAAGGTGGACAGCTGGTTCGTTCCGCTGGTAACTCTGCTCAGTTAATGGCTAAAGAAGGAAAATATGCAACTCTTAGATTACCTTCCGGTGAAATGAGAATGGTTCCAATCAGCTGCCGTGCAACAATCGGTCAGGTTGGTAACACAGATCATGAGCTGATTAACATCGGTAAAGCTGGTCGTAAACGTCACATGGGTATCCGCCCGACAGTTCGCGGTTCTGTTATGAACCCTAATGACCATCCACACGGTGGTGGTGAAGGACGTGCACCAATCGGACGTTCTGGCCCAATGACTCCATGGGGCAAACCGGCACTGGGTCTTAAGACTCGTAAAAAGAACAAGAAATCCAATAAGATGATTGTTCGTAGACGCGATGGAAGCATGATTAAATAGGAATAATCTAAGGAGGTAAGACGCATGTCTAGATCATTAAAAAAAGGACCATTTGCAGATGCTAGTTTACTTAAAAAAGTAGACGCTATGAATGCTGCTGGTGACAAGTCTGTTATCAAGACTTGGTCCCGTCGTTCTACAATTTTCCCGCAGATGGTTGGACATACAATTGCTGTACATGACGGTAGAAAACATGTTCCAGTATATGTTACTGAAGATATGGTTGGTCATAAATTAGGAGAATTCGTTGCAACCCGTACTTACAGAGGTCACGGAAAAGACGAAAAGAAAGCAAGACGTTAGTTTGAAAGGAGGCTTTAATCCATGGCTAAAGGACATAGATCCCAGATTAAAAGAGAAAGAAATGCGAATAAAGATACAAGACCAAGCGCAAAAGTATCCTACGCCAGAGTATCCGTTCAGAAAGCGTGCTTCGTTCTCGATGCAATCAGAGGCAAGGATGTAAAAACAGCATTAGCTATTTTGGCATATAACCCAAGATACGCTTCTACAGTTATAGAGAAATTATTGAAATCTGCAATTGCAAATGCAGAAAATAACAATGGAATGAACCCGGACAACTTATTCATTGAAGAGTGTTATGCAGACAAAGGACCTACAATGAAGAGAATTCAGCCGAGAGCACAGGGTAGAGCTTACAGAATCGAAAAGAGAACAAGCCATATTACCATCGTGCTGAATGAGAGATAAGGAGGAAAATCATGGGACAGAAAGTTAATCCTCACGGCCTCAGAGTCGGAATTATTAAGGATTGGGATTCCAGATGGTATGCAGAAGCAGATTTCGCAGACAATCTGGTAGAAGATTATGAAATCAGAAAATACCTTAAAAAGAGATTATACAATTCAGGTGTAGCCAAGATTGAAATCGAAAGAGCATCTGATCGTCTTAAAATCATCATCTATACAGCAAAACCTGGTGTAGTTATCGGTAGAGGTGGTTCTGAAATCGAAAAAGTTAAAAAAGAACTTCAGAAATTTACAGATAAAAAATTATTACTCGATATCAAAGAAGTAAAAAGACCGGAAAAAGATGCACAGCTTGTTGCTGAAAACATTGCAGCACAGTTGGAAAATCGTATTTCCTTCCGTAGAGCAATGAAATCTGCAATGCAGAGAACAATGAGAGCTGGATGCCAGGGTATTAAAACTTCTGTATCCGGACGTCTTGGTGGTGCTGATATGGCTCGTACAGAATTCTACAGCGAAGGTACTATTCCACTTCAGACACTTAGAGCAAACATTGACTATGGATTTGCAGAAGCTGACACAACATATGGTAAAGTCGGTGTTAAAACATGGATCTACCATGGTGAAGTACTTCCAGTAAAGGGAACAAAGGAAGGGAGCGATAAATAATGTTAATGCCAAAAAGAGTTAAACGTCGTAAGCAGTTCCGCGGTACAATGAGAGGAAAGGCAACACGTGGTAATACAATTTCTTATGGTGAATATGGTATCGTAGCTGTTGAGCCAGGTTGGATCAAATCCAATCAGATCGAAGCAGCCCGTATTGCTATGACACGTTACATCAAACGTGGTGGTAAAGTTTGGATCAAAATTTTCCCAGATAAACCAGTAACTACAAAACCTGCTGAAACACGTATGGGTTCCGGTAAAGGATCTCTTGAATACTGGGTAGCTGTTGTTAAGCCAGGCCGTGTAATGTTTGAAATTGCCGGTGTACCTGAAGAAGTTGCCAGAGAAGCTCTTCGTCTTGCAACTCATAAGCTTCCTGTAAAATGTAAAGTTGTTTCTCGCGAAGATTTAGAAGGCGGTGATAACAGTGAAAATTAATGCATATGTAGTAGATTTAAAGAAGAAATCAGTTGCAGAATTAAATAATGAATTAGTAGCTGCTAAAAAGGAACTTTTCAACCTGAGATTCCAGAACGCAACAAATCAGTTAGATAACACAAGTAGAATCAAGGAAGTTCGTAGAAATATTGCCAGAATTCAGACAGTTATCTCTGAAAAGGCTAACGCTGAACAGTAATCTGGAAAGGAGGAATTTGTCGTGGAAAGAAACCTTAGAAAAGTAAGAGTTGGAAAAGTAGTTAGCAATAAGATGGACAAGACAATCGTTGTTGCTATTGAAGACCGTGTAAAACATCCTCTTTATAAGAAGATTGTTAATAGAACTTATAAATTAAAAGCTCACGATGAAGCAAATGAATGTAACATTGGTGATAGAGTAAAAGTTATGGAAACAAGACCATTATCTAAAGATAAGAGATGGAGACTTGTGGAAATCGTTGAAAAAGCTAAATAATTGGTTTTGAATTAAGGAGGTAACGTCATGATTCAACAGGAAACTAGACTTCGTGTTGCTGACAATACTGGTGCAAAAGAATTACTCTGCATCCGTGTATTAGGTGGATCAACAAGAAGATATGCCAACATCGGTGACATTATCGTTGCTTCAGTCAAAGATGCAACACCAGGCGGTGTTGTAAAGAAAGGCGACGTTGTTAAAGCTGTTGTTGTTCGTACTGTAAAAGGTGCACGTCGTAAAGACGGTTCATATATCAGATTCGATGAAAACGCTGCTGTTATCATTAAAGATGACAACAATCCAAAGGGAACTCGTATTTTTGGGCCTGTAGCCAGAGAGTTAAGAGAGAAACAGTTTATGAAGATCGTTTCTCTGGCACCAGAAGTACTGTAAGGAGGCGCCAACTATGATGAAGATTAAAAGAGATGACCTTGTAAAGGTAATCACAGGTAAAGATAAAGGTAAAGAAGGCAAAGTTATTGCTGTAGATCATAAAAAAGGCACTGTTATCGTTGAAGGTGTTAACATGGTCACAAAACATACAAAACCATCCGCTCAGAATCAGGCAGGCGGAATCATCAATAAAGAAGCTCCTATTGATGCATCCAATGTTATGTATGTTCACAATGGAAAAGCAACTCGTATCGGTTTTGCTGAGAAAGACGGCAAAAAAGTACGTGTAGCTAAATCCAATGGCGATATTATCGACTAATCGAGAAAGGAGGCTGTTTAACGGTGAGTAGATTAAAAGATATGTATTACAATGAAATCGTTCCGGCAATGATTTCAAAGTTTGGATATAAAAATGTTATGCAGGTACCAAAGCTTGACAAAATCGTTTTAAACATGGGTGTTGGCGAAGCAAAAGATAATGCTAAAGTTTTGGAATCCGCTGTTAAAGATATGGAAATTATCGCAGGTCAGAAAGTTGTTGTAACAAAAGCTAAAAATTCTGTTGCCAACTTCAAGATCAGAGAGGGTATGGCTATCGGCTGCAAAACAACTCTCAGAGGCGAAAAAATGTACGAATTTGCAGATCGTCTGATCAACCTTGCACTTCCACGTGTACGTGACTTCAGAGGTGTTAATCCGGATGCATTTGACGGAAGAGGTAACTACGCTTTAGGTATTAAAGAACAATTAATCTTCCCTGAAATCGAGTATGATAAAGTTGATAAAGTAAGAGGTATGGATGTTATCTTTGTTACAACAGCTCATACAGATGAAGAAGCTCGTGAATTATTAAGATTATTTGGTATGCCATTTAAAAAGTAGTTAGGAGGGAGATCCATGGCTAAAACAGCGATGAAAATTAAACAGCAGCGCCCACAGAAGTTCTCCACAAGAGAATACAATCGCTGCAGAATCTGCGGACGTCCACATGCTTATTTAAGAAAATATGGCATTTGCAGAATTTGTTTCCGTGAATTAGCATATAAAGGTGAAATTCCAGGAGTTACAAAATCAAGCTGGTAGGAATAAGTGAAAGGAGGAACTTATCATGTCAATGAGCGATCCAATTGCAGATATGCTTACAAGAATCCGTAACGCAAACACTGCTAAACATGATACTGTCGATGTTCCGGCATCCAAGATGAAGGAATCTATCGCTAAAATTCTTTTAGATGAAGGATATATTAAAAGCTACGAAATCCTTGAAGATGGAATAGCAAAAACAATCAAAATTACTCTGAAATACGGTGTAGATAAAAACCAGAAGACAATCAGCGGAATTAAGAGAATTTCCAAACCGGGTCTTCGTGTTTACGCTGGCAAAGATGAGCTGCCAAAAGTTCTTGGCGGACTTGGTATTGCTATCATTTCTACAAACAAAGGTGTTGTAACAGATAAAGAAGCTCGTGCTATGAACGTAGGCGGCGAAGTTATCGCATTTGTTTGGTAATAAAAATGTTTAATGATGGCCGCATGAATGCTGCCTGAATTATATATAAGAGGCCGTTCCTGGACATTAACAAAGATGTGTACGCACAGTTTGGTTTAGTGACAGGAACACTCAACGTCTCCGTAATGGAGAAGTCAAGCCTGGCTGTCAGAGGTGAATCGGCAGAAGCAAGTTGAGACTGAAAACAGAAGAGATCCGGTCTCTTCCGAGAATTTAAGTTAGGAGGAAAAAGGCATGTCACGTATCGGTAGATTGCCAATCGCTATTCCTGCAGGTGTTACTGTAGAAATCGCAGAGAATAATAAGGTTACTGTTAAAGGACCAAAGGGAACTCTTGTAAGAGAATTACCTGTTGAAATGAAAATTGAAAAAGATGGAGATTCCATCGTTGTTTCCAGACCAAATGAATTAAAGAGAATGAAATCTTTACACGGTCTGACACGTACATTGATCAACAATATGGTGATCGGTGTAACAGAAGGTTACAAAAAAGTACTTGAAGTTAACGGTGTTGGTTACAGAGCTCAGAAACAGGGCAAAACACTTGTTTTATCTTTAGGTTATTCACATCCGGTAGAAATGGTTGACCCGGAAGGCGTTGAAACTACATTGGATGGCCAGAACAAAATCATCGTTTCTGGTATTGATAAAGAAAAAGTTGGCCAGTACGCTGCTGAAATCAGAGATAAGAGAAGACCTGAACCTTACAAAGGTAAAGGTATTAAATATGCTGATGAAGTTATCAGACGTAAAGTTGGTAAGACTGGTAAGAAATAATTAAGGAGGATAGCGTAAGATGGTTAAGAAAGTATCAAGAAAAGAAGTTCGAGCAAAAAAACATAGAAGACTGCGTAACCGTTTCTCTGGCACTGCCCAGCGTCCTCGTTTAGCTGTATTCAGAAGTAACAGCCATATCTATGCTCAGATCATTGATGACACTGTTGGTAATACATTGGTAGCTGCTTCTACAGTTGAAAAAGAAATCAAAGCTGGTCTTGAAAAGACAAATGATATGGCAGCAGCAACTGCTGTAGGTACAGCAATTGCTAAAAAGGCTTTAGATAAAGGCATTACTGAAGTCGTATTCGACAGAGGCGGATTTATTTATCAGGGTAAAATTAAAGCTTTAGCTGAAGCAGCTAGAGAAGCTGGATTACAGTTCTAGCAGGGAGGAGAACAGATGAAACGTACAATTATTGATGCTAGCCAATTAGAGTTAACAGAAAAAGTAGTATCAATTAAACGTGTCACCAAAGTTGTTAAAGGTGGACGTAACTTCCGTTTTGCCGCTTTAGTTGTTGTAGGCGATGGCAACGGACACGTTGGTGCTGGCTTAGGAAAAGCAACTGAAATTCCTGAAGCAATCCGCAAAGGAAAAGAAGATGCTATAAAGAAACTTATTGAAGTTCCTATGGATGAGAACAAGAGTATCCCACATGATTATCAGGGTAAATTCGGAAGCGCAAGCGTACTTCTGAAACGTGCTCCTGGCGGTACTGGTATCATCGCTGGTGGTCCAGCTCGTGCCGTACTTGAACTTGCAGGATACAAAAACATTCGTACAAAATCTTTAGGATCCAATAACAAACAGAATGTCGTACTTGCCACAATCGAAGGATTGGGTGCCTTAACGACTCCAGAAGAAGTTGCTAAGAAACGTGGTAAATCTGTTGAAGAGATCTTGGCATAATAGGAGGAGTATAAAATGGCAGATAAATTAAAAATTACTTTAGTTAAATCTACAATTGGTGCAATTCCTAAACATAAAAAAACTGTTGAAGCTTTAGGTTTAAAGAAAGTTAATAAAACTGTTGAGCTTCCGGACAATGCATGTACCAGAGGTATGGTACAGCAGGTTAAACACTTAGTTAAAGTTGAAGAAATTTAATTGTCAGTGAGGAGGTGCACGTATGAATTTATCAGAATTAAGACCTGCAGAAGGCGCTAAACATAGTGATAACTTCAGAAGAGGCCGTGGACACGGTTCAGGAAATGGTAAAACAGCTGGTAAAGGTCATAAAGGTCAGAAAGCTCGTTCCGGAGCAACAAGACCAGGCTTTGAAGGTGGTCAGATGCCATTATACAGAAGATTACCTAAGAGAGGATTCACAAACAGAAACTCTCTGGAAATCGTAGCCATTAATGTGGATGTATTAAATCGTTTTGAGAATGATACAGAAGTTACTGTTGCAACATTAGTTGAAGCAGGTGTAATTAAAAATCCTAAGGATGGCGTAAAAATTCTTGGTAATGGCGAACTTACAAAGAAATTAACAGTTAAAGTTAATGCTTTCAGCGCAGGCGCTAAGGAAAAAATTGAAGCTTTAGGTGGAACAGTAGAGGTGATCTAATGCTTACAACCTTAAAGAATGCATTTAAGGTTAAAGAGATTAAGAACAGAATTCTGTTTACACTTATGATACTGGTTGTCGTGAGATTGGGAGCTCAGCTTCCAATCCCTGGCGTCAGTCGAGATGTGTTTGCTGCATGGTTTGAAGCTCAGACAGGCGGCGCATTTAATTTCTTTGATCAGATGACAGGCGGTGCATTTACACAAATGTCGGTGTTTGCATTGAATATTACACCGTACATTACATCTTCCATTATTATGCAGCTTATGACAATTGCAATTCCTAAATTAGAGGAGATGCAGAAAGACGGCGAAGATGGAAGAAAGAAGATCCGTGAATATACACGATATGTAACCATTGCTTTGGCAGTTATCGAAGGCCTTGCAATGGGTATTGGTTTATATCGCGGCGGTAATCTGATGCACAACAATGTACTGGATATCATCATGGTAACAGCAGCACTTGTTGCCGGTGCATCTCTGGTAATGTGGTTAGGTGAGCAGATTACAGAAAAGGGTATTGGAAACGGTATCTCTATTATTCTTTTAATCAATATTATTTCTACAATTCCGAGTGATTTTAAGTTATTATATGATAAATTCCTCAGTGGAAAGAATATTGTCAAAGCAGGTATTGCCGGAATTATCATTCTTGCAATTATTCTGTTTATTGTTGTATTTGTAGTATATCTGCAGGATGGAGAACGACGCATTCCTGTACAGTACTCAAAAAAAGTTGTTGGACGTAAGATGGTCGGCGGAAGCACATCAAGTATTCCTCTTAAAGTAAATACAGCGGGTGTTATTCCGATTATCTTTGCTTCATCCATCATGTCTTTGCCTGGAATCATTCTTGGTTTTATCGGCAAGACACCGGGCGGTATTCCGGGACATATTTTGGCAGCGCTCAGCAGTTCAAACTGGTGTAAGCCTTCTCAGCCAATTTATTCCATCGGTTTACTGATCTATATTTTACTTGTCGTTTTCTTTGCTTATTTCTATACATCGATTACCTTTAATCCATTAGAGGTAGCAGATAATATGAAAAAGCAGGGCGGCTTTATTCCGGGTATTCGACCTGGAAAACCTACATCTGATTATTTAAATAAAATTTTAAATAATATTATTTTTATTGGCGCCGTTGGTTTAATTATTGTAGCAGTTATCCCTATTTTCTGTGCAGGGGTATTTGGCGTCAATGTATCTTTCGGTGGAACATCTCTGATTATTATCGTAGGTGTTGTACTGGAAACTTTGAAACAGATTGAATCCATGATGCTCGTAAGACATTATAAAGGATTCTTAAATGACTAACAGGTCTGATTAGGGGACACTGTGGTGTGTCCCCTTAACTAAAATATATACTATATATATGAATCATCAGAAGTTGTTGGACATATGATTGGAGGCAGTAATAATTATGAAAATAATTATGTTAGGCGCACCTGGTGCCGGTAAAGGTACTCAGGCAAAAAAAATTGCAGATTTATGCAAGATTCCACATATATCAACTGGAGATATTTTCAGAGCTAATATCAAACAGGGAACAGAGCTTGGCAAAAAAGCAAAAAGTTATATGGATGCCGGAGAGCTTGTTCCGGACGAATTAGTTTGTGATCTCGTTGTTGATCGAATTCAACAAGATGACTGTACCGAAGGGTTTATTCTGGATGGTTTCCCAAGAACAATTCCTCAGGCGGAAGCACTTACAGAAGCCCTTAATGCTATCGAACAAAAGATGGAATATGCATTGAATATTGATGTTCCAGATGAAAATATAATTCACAGGATGGCTGGCCGCAGAGCATGTGTTGGATGTGGAGCAACATATCATTTAGAGTTTGCACCTACAAAGGTTGAAGGCATTTGTGATGTATGCGGTGAAAAGCTGATCCTCAGAGATGATGATAAACCGGAAACGGTTACAAATCGTCTGAACGTATATCATGCTCAGACAAAACCATTGATCGATTACTATGATAAAAAAGGTATTGTTTATACAATAGATGGTACTCAGTCAATGGATAAAGTCTTCAGTGATATTCGTAAAATTTTAGGAGTATAAACAATGGCAGTTACAATCAAGTCAGAACATGAAATTGAGTTGATGCGGGAAGCAGGAAGACTTCTGGCAATCATGCATGAGGAGCTTCATAAAGAAATTAAACCAGGAATGTCCACATGGGATATTGATCATCTGGGAGAAACAATTATTCGAGACTTTGGATGCACTCCAAATTTTCTGAATTACAATGGTTATCCGGCATCAGTATGTACATCCGTTAACAATGAAGTCGTTCATGGCATTCCTTCTAAGAAAAGAATTCTTCAGGAGGGTGACATTATCAGTCTGGATTGCGGATTGATTTATAAAGGTTACCATTCAGATGCAGCCAGAACATGGGGTGTCGGTGAAATTTCAAAAGAAGCTCAGAGACTTATTGATGTAACAAAACAAAGTTTCTTTGAAGGTATAAAGTTTGCAAAAGAAGGAAATCATCTCTATGAGATTTCCAAAGCAATTCAGGATTATGCAGAAGGTTTTGGATATTCAATTGTTCGTGATTTGGTTGGACATGGAATAGGAACCCATCTTCATGAAGATCCGCAGATACCGAATTTCAAGCCGGTGGGCAGAGGCTTAAAACTCCGCGCAGGCATGACCCTTGCTATTGAGCCAATGATTAATCAGGGTGTCTATGATGTGGAATGGCTGGATGATGATTGGACCGTAGTGACAGCTGATGGCGCATTATCTGCACATTATGAAAATACCGTTTTGATCACGAAAGACGGATGTGAAATCTTAACGTTATTAAAATAACAGCAGGTGATGATAATGGCGAATAAAAAAGATATGAATAGATTTCGTCCAGGTCAGATGGCAATGTCGGACGCAGGTCATGATCGGGGAAAACTCTATGTGATTCTTAAAATTGAAGGTGAGTTTCTCTTTCTCGCTGATGGTAAGGGGAGAACTGTTGAAAAGCCAAAGAAAAAGAACGCATGTCATGTGTGTCGGATGAATTACATAGATCCTGAGATTAATGACAGATTAAATAAAAAATGTTCATTAAGTAATGAAGATGTTTTGAAGGCCATTCAGTTTTATGAAATGCGATGCAAGGTAATAGGAGGGTAATATGTCAAAAGCAGATGTTATTGAAGTAGAAGGAACAGTTGTTGAAAAGTTGCCGAACGCTATGTTCCAGGTGGAACTGGAAAACGGACACCGGGTGTTAGCTCATATCAGCGGAAAACTTCGTATGAATTTTATTCGTATTTTACCAGGTGATAAAGTAACCATCGAGTTATCTCCTTATGATTTGACAAAAGGCAGAATAATTTGGAGAGATAAGTAAAAAATCCTTGACTTACGATAATCAGGGGTGCTATAATTGTTCGTGAACGTTTTGAAAGGAGAGATTTCTAATGAAGGTAAGATCATCAGTAAAGCCTATTTGTGAAAAATGTAAAATCATTAAGAGAAAAGGCAGTATTAGAGTAATCTGTGAAAATCCTAAGCACAAACAGAGACAGGGCTAATTGATAAGAAATTAGGCTTGTATTTTAGAGTGCAAAACGATTTTTTCTGACATCAGGAGTCAGAAAGCAAGTATGCGGCTGCAGCGATGAAACACCAGGATGTGTTGTAATCGCTATTATAAATAAATTGAAATTAAGATTGCAGGGCCTGAGCCTGCATATTGTCATGTCTTTTGGTCAAGGAGACAGACGTTAGATAAATAATAAACTAGATTAATGAAGAAAGAACCAGTGGAGGTGCAATTACATGGCTCGTATTAGTGGTGTAGATTTACCAAGAGAAAAGCGTGTTGAAATCGGCCTTACTTATGTCTATGGTATTGGTAGAGTAAGTTCAAATCGTATCCTTAAAGAAGCTAATGTTAATCCAGATACACGTGTTAGAGATTTAACAGACGAAGAAGTAGCCAGAATCAATGCTGTAGTTAGCGAAACTCAGACAGTAGAAGGTGATTTACGTCGTGAAATCGCTATGAATATTAAGAGATTACAGGAAATTGGATGTTATAGAGGTATTCGTCATAGAAAAGGACTTCCAGTTCGTGGTCAGAAAACAAAGACAAACGCAAGAACTCGTAAAGGTCCTAAGAGAACAGTAGCAAATAAGAAGAAATAAGTAACCTAATAGGAGGTTTGGTTCAATGGCTAAAAAAGTTACAAAAAAAGTGACTAAAAGACGTGTTAAAAAGAACGTTGAACGTGGACAGGCACATATTCAGTCATCTTTTAATAATACAATTGTTACATTAACAGATTCCGAAGGAAATGCTCTTTCTTGGGCAAGCGCTGGCGGCCTTGGTTTCAGAGGTTCCAGAAAGTCCACACCTTATGCTGCACAGATGGCAGCTGAAACAGCAGCAAAAGCTGCATCAATCTATGGATTAAAATCCGTTGAAGTTATGGTAAAAGGTCCTGGTTCAGGCCGTGAAGCAGCAATTCGTGCACTTCAGGCATGTGGTATCGAAGTAACCAGCATCAGAGACGTGACACCAGTTCCTCACAATGGATGTCGCCCACCAAAAAGAAGAAGAGTCTAATAGGAGGTTGAATTAGAGATGGCTAGAGATATGGTTCCAGTATTAAAGAGATGCAGAAGTCTTGGTCTCGACCCAATTTATCTGGGTGTTGATAAAAAATCTAATAGACAGTCTATTAGAGGAAACAGAAAAAAGAGTGAATATGGACAGCAGCTTACTGAAAAACAGAAAGCTAAATTCATTTATGGTGTTCTTGAAAAACCTTTCAGAAACTACTTTGCAAAAGCAAGCAAGATGAAAGGTACATCCGGTGAAAACCTGATGGTTCTGCTTGAAACAAGATTAGATAATGTTATCTTCCGTCTTGGTTTTGCCAGAACTCGTAAAGAAGCTAGACAGATCGTTGGACATAAACATGTACTTGTAAATGGAAAACGTGTAAATATCCCATCTTACCAGATCAAAGCTGGTGATACAATTGAAATCCGTGAGAAATCCAAAGGATGTCAGAGATATAAAGATATTTTAGAAGTTACAGGAGCAAGAATTGTTCCAGAATGGCTTGAAGCTGATCAGGAAAACCTTTCCGGTACAGTTAAAGCGCTTCCTACCAGAGAACAGATTGATGTTCCGGTAAATGAAATGCTTATCGTCGAATTGTATTCTAAATAATGATAGCTTTTAGCTAGAGTGTTACCCTCAAAGAAACCTAACCCATTAAAGGAGGGCTAATAATAGTGTTTGATTTTGAAAAACCGAAAATTGAGATTGAACAGATTTCTGAAGATAATAAATATGGACGTTTTGTTGTAGAACCTCTTGAAAGAGGTTATGGAATTACTTTGGGTAATTCATTGAGAAGAATTATGCTTTCGTCTTTACCAGGCTCTGCTGTGAGTCAGGTAAAGATTGACGGTGTTGTTCATGAATTCAGTGCAATTCCAGGTGTTAAAGAAGACGTTGCTGAAATTATTATGAACATCAAGAGTCTGGCAATTAAGAATACAAGCGCAACATCTGAGCCTAAGGTTGCTTATATTGAGTACGAAGGCGAAGGCGTTGTAACGGCAGCAGATATTCAGGTGGATTCCGATGTCGAGATTCTGAATAAGGATCAGGTCATTGCCACTCTGAGCGGCGGTGCAGACTGTAAATTGTATATGGAACTGACCATTACAAAAGGCCGTGGTTATGTAAGCTCTGATAAGAATAAAAATGATGATCTTCCAATTGGTATGATCCCTGTTGACTCTATTTATACACCTGTAGAGAGAGTGAATATGACAGTTGAGAATACACGTGTCGGACAGATTACAGATTTTGATAAGCTTACTCTTGATGTATTCACAAACGGTACATTGGGACCAGACGAGGCTGTAAGTTTGGCTGCAAAAGTATTAAGTGAACATTTGAACCTTTTCATTGACCTTTCTGAAAATGCCAAAACTGCAGAAGTTATGGTAGAAAAAGAAGACAATGAAAAAGAAAAAGTTCTTGAAATGAATATTGATGAATTAGAGTTATCTGTTCGTTCTTATAACTGCCTCAAGAGAGCAGGAATCAATACCGTTGAAGAATTGACGAACAGAACTGCAGAGGATATGATGAAGGTTCGTAATCTGGGACGTAAATCTCTGGAAGAAGTTCTCGCAAAACTTAAAGAACTGGGCCTTCAGTTAAATCCAAGCGATGAATAATCGCAATGTTGAAAGATCGTAGGAGGAGGCTAAATCATGGCAGGCTATAGAAAACTTGGAAGAACTTCCAATCAGAGAAAAGCTTTACTTAGAAATCAGGTTACTGCTTTGCTGAACAATGGCAAGATTCGTACAACAGAAGCTAAAGCTAAAGAAATTCGTAGAATTGCTGAAGGTCTGATTGCTCTTGCTGTTAAAGAAAAAGATAATTATGAAACAGTAACAGTTCAGGCTAAAGTAGCACGTAAAGATAAAGACGGAAAAAGAGTAAAAGAAGACGGAAAAGTTGTTTTTGATACAGTTGAAAAAACAATCAAAAAAGACAATGCATCCCGTTTACATGCAAGAAGACAGATGTTAAAGGTTCTTTTACCTGTAACAGAAGTTCCTGCAGAAGCTGCTGGTAAAAAAGCTGCTACAAAGAAAGTTGACTTAGTTGATAAACTCTTCACAGAAATCGCTCCAAAATATGCTGATCGTAACGGCGGTTACACACGTATCGTTAAAATCGGACAGCGTAAAGGTGATGCTGCGATGGAAGTTCTTATTGAGTTAGTTTAATTCAAAAAGATATTAAGTTAAATAGAAATTAAAAAACACAGGTGTACTGCACCTGTGTTTTTTAGAATCTAAAGAAAGGTTCGAGTCGTATGGGGATTATTAAAGCTGCAAAATTATTTTATGATTATGTGAGTAAGAATGAACATGATGAAATAGAAGATGTGGTTCATGCTGTGGCGGGTGTTGATCTTGATATTGAAGCCGGACAGTTTATTGCTGTTCTGGGGCATAATGGCTCAGGAAAATCAACTTTGGCAAAACAGATCAATGCCCTTCTTTTCCCTACGGGAGGCACATTATGGGTGAAAAATATGGATACAAGCGAACCGGAAAATATGTGGAAAATACGACAGACAGCGGGAATGGTATTTCAGAATCCGGATAATCAGATTATTGCAAGTCTTGTCGAAGAAGATGTTGGCTTCGGACCGGAAAATATTGGTGTACCTACAAAAGAGATATGGAAACGCGTAAATCAGAGTTTAAAGTCTGTTGGAATGATTGAGTATAGTCATCACTCACCAAATAAACTTTCCGGAGGACAGAAGCAGCGTGTTGCAATTGCCGGTGTTATGGCCATGGAACCGGAATGTATTGTCCTGGATGAACCGACAGCGATGTTAGACCCGAACGGCCGAAAAGAAGTTATTGAAACAATCAGGCAATTAAACAAGGAGAAGAAAGTGACAGTTATTTTAATTACCCATTATATGGATGAAGTCGTTCATGCAGATCATGTATATGTAATGGATGACGGAAAAATTGTACTTTCAGGAAAACCTAAAGACGTTTTTTCACAGGTCGAATTGTTAAAAGAACTGCGCTTAGATGTACCTCAGGTAACGGAATTAGCTTATGAGTTAAAACAGGCCGGACTTTCTATGCCGGATGGTGTATTGACAATTGAGGAATTCCTTGAAGCTTTTGAAAAAATAAAGGGCGGTGAGTAACATGGGAATGCGGTTGGAACATGTAAGTTATATTTACAGCCCGGATAATGCTTTCCGGAAACAGGCATTAAAAGATATTAATTTAGAGATTCATGATGGCGAATTCATTGGACTGATTGGTCATACAGGTTCCGGAAAGTCCACGCTGATTCAGCATTTAAATGGACTGATCAGGGCAACGGAAGGTAAAATTTATTATAATGATCAAGATATTTATGCTTCGGATTATCGTATGACGGATCTTCGTAGTCATGTTGGCCTTGTTTTTCAATATCCAGAACATCAGCTTTTTGAAATGACTGTTTTAAAAGATGTATGTTATGGCCCGAAAAATCTTGGACTTAGTGATGATGAGGCCAAAAAAAGAGCAAAAGAGGCTTTAACCATGGTCAGTATAGCTGAAAAAGAATATGAGAAATCTCCTTTTGAGCTTTCAGGAGGTCAGAAACGACGTGTTGCAATTGCCGGTGTTCTGGCAATGCATCCGGATATTCTTGTCCTTGATGAGCCTACGGCGGGACTTGATCCGAAGGGCAGAAATGATATACTTGATCAAATATCCTCACTTCATAAGCAGACGGGTATTACAGTTATACTTGTATCCCATAGTATGGAAGATGTCGCCAAATATGTGGATCGAATCATTGTTATGAATCGAGGGCAAGTATTTATGGACGGCACGCCAAAAGCAATTTTTGATCGTTCAGATGCACTTGAGAGCGTGGGACTTGCAGCACCTCAGGTGACTTATGTTATGCGTTGCCTTCATAGTATTTACCCGGATATGCCGATGGATGCAACGACTGTCGAGGAAGCAAAAACTGATATATTAAAATATCTGGAGGCGGACAAATGATCAGAGATATTACAATTGGACAATATTATCCGGCAAATTCCGTAATTCATCGCCTTGATCCGCGTGTCAAGCTGTTGGGAACCATTGTTTTCGTTGTGACGGTTTTCTTTATCAGTGATTTTATCGGTCTTCTTTTTGCAACTGCAGCTCTGGGAGCAGTAATTGTTATTTCAAAAGTACCTTTAAAGTATATGCTTAAAGGTTTAAGGGCCATATTTATTCTCATGCTTTTTACGGTTTTGCTGAATGTATTTTTAACGCCGGGAGAAGTCATCTTTCAGCTTGGCTTTTTGAAAATTACGATGGAAGGTATTGTTCTTGCGGCAAAAACGGCAATTCGTCTTGTATATTTGATTGTAGGTTCGACGATTATGACATTGACAACAACGCCGAATCATTTGACAGACGGGCTGGAGAAGGCATTAAATCCGCTAAATAAGCTTCATTTTCCGGTACATGAACTTGCAATGACGATGTCGATCGCTCTTCGTTTTATCCCAATTCTTACCGAGGAAACGGATAAAATTATGAAGGCTCAGCAGGCACGATGTGCGGATTTTGAAAGCGGAAATCTGATTCAGAGATTAAAAAGTCTTATACCGATTCTCGTGCCATTGTTTATTTCGGCTATCCGACGTGCCAACGATCTTGCTATGGCGATGGAAGCACGATGTTATCGAGGAGGTATTGGGCGGACAAAGATGAAGCCGCTTGTATATGCAAAAAGAGATTATATTGCTTATGGCATTGTTTTAATCTATGTATTGCTCTGGGCAGCAATGAAGATGTGGTTATAAAAGGATGGATTGCATTGGAAGAAAAGTTAAGAAGAATTAAGCTTATTGTGGCATATGACGGAACAAATTATTGTGGATGGCAGGTACAGCCGAATGGAGTTTCTATTCAATCCGTGCTTCAGCAGCATATTGAGGAATTAACAGGAGAAAAAATCATGCTTACCGGTGCAAGCAGAACGGATTCAGGTGTACATGCGTTGGGGCAGGTGGCTGTATTTGACACAAAAAAAATATGGCCTGCGGAGCGCTTTGTTCCGGCGTTGAACCAAAGACTTCCAAAAGATATTGTGATACAGTCTGCCGAAGAAGTGGAGCCTGATTTTCATCCGAGATATCAGAATACGGTGAAAACTTATGAGTACCGGATACTGAATAGCCGTGTTCCGGTTCCGACAGAGCGGATGTACAGCTATTTTGTTCCTCAGAAACTGGATGTGGAAGCTATGCGTGAAGCAGCTGAGGAGATTTTGGGAAAACATGATTTCCATAACTTTTCTTCGACAAAGACAAAAGTGAAAGATACTGTTCGTACGATTACAGATATAAGTCTGAAAAAAGAAGGCGATATGATTTATCTGCGAATTACAGGTGATGGTTTTCTTTATAATATGGTCCGTATTATTGTCGGAGGACTTTTAAAAGTCGGTTTTCATAAAAAAACAAAAGAGGATATTCGCAGAAGTCTTGAATCGGAGGAACGGTATGTTGTAGGTTCAACAGCACCGCCTCAGGGTTTAACCCTTGTAAATATTGAATATTTAGAATAAAAACACTTGACAGAGGTTTTCCTTTGCCATATAATATTTAATTGTGACGATACGTCTAAAAATGTGAAATCCAAAGCCCCGGTAAGTAGCATTTATAAGAGAATATATTGATGAATGAGTACATTAAGGAGGTTCCAACCATGAAAAGTTACATGGCTAGTCCGGCAACTATCGAAAGAAAATGGTATGTCGTTGATGCTACAGATAAGACATTAGGCCGTTTATCTTCTCAGATCGCAAGCGTTTTAAGAGGAAAAAATAAACCAACATATACACCAAGCATGGATACAGGCGATTATGTAATCGTTGTTAATGCAGATAAAATCAAAGTTACAGGTAAAAAGATGGATCAGAAAATGTATTACAGACATTCTGATTATGTAGGTGGTATGAAAGAAGCTACATTAAAAGAAATGATGGCTAAAAAACCTGAAGATGTTATTAAATTAGCAGTAAAAGGTATGCTTCCAAAGGGACCACTTGGAAGACAGATGATTAAAAAACTCCATGTTTATGCTGGACCTGAACATGCACATGCAGCTCAGAAACCAGAAGTACTGGAATTCTAAATAATATCGGAAGGAGAGAAGAACATTGTCTAGTGTAAAATATTACGGAACAGGAAGAAGAAAGAAAAGTATCGCAAGAGTATATCTTGTACCTGGAACAGGCAATATCACAATCAACAAAAGAGATATTGACAATTATTTAGGACTTGAAACATTAAAAGTTATCGTTAGACAGCCATTAGTTGCTACAAATACATCTGATAAATTTGACGTGATCGTTAACGTTCACGGCGGTGGATTTACAGGACAGGCTGGTGCTATCCGTCATGGTATCGCAAGAGCTCTTCTGAAAGCAGATAACGATTACAGACCAGTTCTTAAGAAAGCTGGATACTTAACACGTGACCCACGTATGAAAGAACGTAAAAAATACGGTCTCAAAGCAGCTCGTAGAGCACCTCAGTTCAGCAAACGTTAGTCTTTGCGATTGTTGCGAGCAGTGCAAATTCAAAACAAATACGCCCAGGAATGTTTACATTCTCTGGGCGTTATTTTTGCATAGGAAAGTTTGAAAAAATTACAAAAGTGTCTATGGACTTTGTCCCGTAGACACTTTTTTCTTTATACAATCTTAATACAAATAAGACTGATTTTAATAAGGACTTTATGTGGGGTGTGTGATAATAAAACTGGATAAATAGTTTATACGGGGGATATGACGTATTTTTATGGGTACTTCAATGAGAAAAAAACATATTTCTTCATTTCAGATTATTATATTTGGGTTTTTTATGGTTATTTTCATTGGAAGTCTGATTTTAATGCTTCCATGGGCAACACAAAGCGGACAGAGTGCTTCCTTTGCTGATGCTTTGTTTACGTCAACTTCGGCCGTGTGTGTTACGGGATTGATCGTTCAGGATACGGCAACCTACTGGTCGGAATTTGGCCAGTTCATTATTCTCATCTTAATACAAATTGGAGGACTTGGCGTTGTAACAATGGCTGTCTCTTTTGCTGTATTATCGGGAAGAAAGATTGGGCTTATGCAGAGAAGTACGATGGCGGAAGCCATTTCTGCGCATCAGGTCGGCGGCATTGTACGTTTGACAGAATTTATTTTAAAAACCACATTTGGTATTGAATGTCTGGGTGCGGTTGTCATGTTTCCTGTGTTTTATAAAGAATTTGGATTCATAAAAGGTATTTGGTATGCAGTTTTTCATTCGGTTTCCGCCTTTTGTAATGCCGGGTTTGATCTGATGGGAATAAAATCGCAATTTTCTTCTTTGACATCCTATGCCGGACACCCGGCCATAAATTTTACGATTATGTTCCTGATTATTATCGGAGGTATCGGATTTTTGACATGGGGAGAGATGCGTGCAAAAAAATTTAAATTTAAAAAATATCGATTGCAGGCAAAAGTTATTTTAACGTCTACACTCATTTTGATTATTGTTCCGGCACTTTTTTTCTTCTTTTATGAATTTTCTTTAGACAGTTGGAAAAATATGTCTTTTGGAGAGCGGATATTAGGCGCTTTATTTCAGTCAGTTACACCGCGAACAGCAGGATTTAATACATTAGATCTGGCGGCTTTCAGTGAGACCGGACAGGCGATGATCATTTGTTTAATGCTGATCGGGGGATCTCCGGGGTCAACGGCAGGCGGTATGAAAACAACAACGGCAGCAGTGCTTGTTCTGTCGGCAGCAGCGGTATTTGCCCATAGAGACAGTGCATCCTGTTTTGGACGGCGTATAACGGATGATATAATTAAAAATGCGTCTACAATTTTGCTGATGTATCTTATTTTGTTTTTGACCGGGGGAATGGTTATCAGCTGTATTGAACACTTGCCAATACTGATCTGTCTTTTCGAGACAGCTTCTGCAATTGGAACAGTTGGACTTACACTGGGAATCACACCACAGCTGAGCTTAATATCACGACTTATTTTAATCGGACTCATGTTTTTTGGACGCGTAGGCGGATTGAATTTAATATTTGCGGCAGTTTCAGGAAAACATGTTTACGCATCAAAATTGCCGAAAGAAAAGATTACTGTCGGTTAAGAGGGAAGGGGATAAAAATGAAGTCCATTTTATTAATCGGATTGGGACGTTTTGGAAGAAATATTGCGATAAAGCTGGATCAGCTGGGACATCAGGTTATGGCAGTTGACCGTATTGAAGAACGGGTAGATGCGGTTTTGCCCTACGTGACGAATGCTCAGATCGGGGACAGTACAAATGAAGATTTCTTATCGTCATTGGGTGTCAGCAATTTTGATGTTTGCATTGTAGCTATCGGTGATGATTTTCAAAATTCCCTGGAAACCACGTCACTTTTAAAAGAACTCGGTGCTAAACTGGTTGTTTCCAGAGCCGCGAGGGATGTTCATGCGAAATTTCTCCTGAGAAACGGTGCGGATGAGATTGTTTATCCGGAGAAGCAGCTGGCTGTATGGACAGCAATCCGCTATAGTTCCGATCACATTTTAGATTATATTGAATTAACTGGAGATTATGCTATATTCGAGATTTCTGTTCCAAAAGAGTGGGTTGGAAAAACTGTCGGGGAGTTGGATATCCGGCAGAAATACAGTATTAACATTATGGCTCTGAAGGATAATGGCGAATTAAATATGAAGCTGGGAGCGGATACAAGATTCGGGGAAAATCAGAGCATGCTCGTTTTGGGAAATAATCACGATATATACAAATGTTTCCATATTTGATAAGGTGGAAAAGAGGTCATTCTATGCAGGAAATTTTTTTAGTCGGAATTCTCGTCTTGATTGGAATTGTCGGTTATTATATTATAGAAAAAGTGGGAAGATATCTTGAGGAATGTGCAAAGATGAAAATGGATGATCATTATCCGGTTACAGATCAGCAAAAGACATCCGGTAAGATATCGGATCCTGCGAAAATCAAAATGAAAGAGAAGAATTACGGATGAAAGAAAAAAGCCGATTGAATTATAGCTGGGTAGATGATCTGATACATAGAAATATGGATGAGAAGAACTATCTGGAGTTCAGTCTGAGTGATCTTTTGAAAGCGGTATTGATTTTGCTTATATCAACATTCGTGGGAATCGTATTCAGGCGTTTTGGATTTACGGAAGCCAATATTATTATGGTCTATATCTTAGGGGTGATTTTGACAGCGTTAGTGACAACGCATCAGATTTATAGTCTGGTGATGTCACTGGTCAGTGTCTTTCTGTTTAATTTTTTCTTTACAGAACCAAGATTTACCCTTTTAGCTCATGATATAGGCTATCCCATTACATTTTTAATAATGTTTTTTGCGGCATTCGTGACAAGTTCGCTTGTTGTTCGTCTGAAAGAGCATGCTAAACAGTCATCTGAATCGGCATATCGGACACAGATTTTGTTGGAAACAAGTCAGCTTCTTCAGCAGGTGAAGGAAAAAGAAGAGATTATTCAGGTGACAGCGGGTCAGATGCTTAAACTTCTGAATCGGAGTGTTGTAATTTATCTTGAAGATAAGGAAAGTCTTGGAAATGCCCAGGTGTTTAGGGTTAACGATCGTATTCCGGAAGATACGCTGACAGACAAAAGTGAAAAAAAAGTAGCCGAATGGGTATTGAATAATAATGAACGGGCAGGATCGGGAACGGATCTGTTTGCAGATGCAAGATGCCTGTATCTGTCTATTCGAATCAATGAGCAGGTTTATGGAGTAGCTGGGATTGATGTGGCTGAAAAACCGCTGGATACTTTTGAAAAGAATCTTATGCTTTCGATTCTTGGCGAGAGTGCTCTTGCTCTGGAGAGTGAAAAGAATGCGAGGGAGAAAGAAGAAGCAGCAATTCTGGCAGAGAATGAACGGCTCAGAGCCAATCT
The DNA here is from genome assembly GCA_016298055.1 of Frisingicoccus sp. GTDB lineage: Bacteria > Bacillota > Clostridia > Lachnospirales > Lachnospiraceae > Frisingicoccus. Next base: position 27,693 of record JAEDDO010000002.1, on the reverse strand, counting down.
TTTAAGAGCCATATCCCATGATCTTCGAACACCCCTCACCGCCATCTCAGGGAATGCCAGTAATCTGATGAGTAATGGGGCAATGTTTGATGAAGAGACAAAGCAGCAGCTTTATGCGGATATTTATGATGATTCTATGTGGCTGATCAATCTTGTTGAAAATCTTCTGGCAGTTACGCGTATTGAAGATGGTCGTATGCAGTTAAAATTAACGACGGAGCTTATGGATGAGGTAGTCACAGAGGCCTTGTCTCATGTTCATCGCAAGAAGGGGGAACATCCGATCCACGTTGTCAGTAGGGAAGATTTTTTATTTGCAAAAATTGATGCACGTCTGATGGTTCAGGTTATTATCAATCTGGTTGATAATGCGGTAAAATATACGCCTCCTGAAACGGAAATTGAAATTCGAATGGAAAAAAAGGAAGATAAGGTCATCCTGTCAGTGAGAGATCAGGGACCGGGAATACCTGATTCCTATAAGTCTCATGTCTTTGATATGTTTTTTACCGGAGAAAATAAAATATCTGATAACAGACGAAGTCTTGGTCTGGGACTTGCACTTTGTAAATCGATTGTAAATGCTCATGGTGGGGAGATATGCGTATCGGATGCGGTTCCCCATGGAGCAGTCTTTACATTTTCATTACCTGCGGGGGAGGTGCAGCTGCATGAATAAAATGTGCATACTGGTTATTGAGGATGATGCTTCTGTCAGAAATTTAATGACAACAACACTCAAAGCGCATGATTATCGTTACTTGACGGCATCTACCGGCGAGACAGGAATTATGGAGGCTTCTTCACATAATCCGGACGTGGTCCTTCTTGACCTGGGTTTGCCGGATATGGACGGGATTGAAGTCATAAAAAAGATACGGACCTGGTCAAACATGCCGATTATCGTTCTGAGTGCAAGAAGTGAGGACTCTGATAAAATAGAAGCTCTGGATATGGGAGCGGATGATTATCTGACAAAACCTTTTTCAGTGGAAGAGTTGCTGGCACGTCTTCGGGCAACTCAGAGGCGTCTTGCGGTTTTACAGGGAGATACAGTCTCCAATGAACCGATTTTTATAAATGGCGATTTGAAGGTGGATTATGCCGCCGGCTGTGTTTATCTTGGAGAGGAGGAGCTGCATCTGACGCCAATCGAATATAAGCTGCTTTGCCTTCTGGCACAGAATGTAGGTAAAGTGCTTACACACACATTTATTACCCAGAAAATATGGGGAAGCAGCTGGGACAGCGATGTGGCGTCGCTTCGCGTGTTTATGGCTACTTTGCGTAAAAAGATTGATCGGGATAAAAATGCGCCTCAGTATATTCAGACCCACATAGGTGTGGGATATCGGATGATAAAGGTATAGAGCCTGTAAGTAGACTCTATACCTTTTTTATATCGACGGGTGTCGCTTTCTGTGCTATAATAAGCGAAAATTATTTGCACAGGAAGGGAGCGATGATCGTGGAGAATCAGCAAAAGCGTCACATGAGTGTCGGTCTTCTGGCCCATGTGGATGCAGGGAAAACCACATTGGCAGAAGGAATTTTGTATCGAAGCGGAAGTATTCGAAAGCTGGGCCGGGTAGATCATGGTAATGCTTTCCTGGATACCTATGATCTGGAGCGCAGACGGGGAATTACGATATTTTCGAAGCAGGCAGAATTAGAAATAGATGGACTTTCGGTATCACTTCTGGATACACCGGGACATATAGATTTTTCAGCGGAGATGGAACGTACACTTCAGGTATTAGATTATGCGGTGCTTGTGATCAGCGGGGCCGACGGTGTTCAGGGCAGTGTCCAGACGTTATGGCGTCTTTTAAAGCAATATGAAATTCCGGTTTTTTTGTTTATCAATAAGATGGATCAGCCGGGAACAGACAAGAGAAAACTTTTAGAGGAATTGAATCAGAAACTGGACAGCCGCTGCATTGACTTTGATGAGGTCAGAGAAAATTTTATGGAAGAGGTGGCCATGTGCGATGAAGCGCTTCTTGAACTTTACCTTGAACAGGGGAATGTTTCGTCAGATTGGATAGGAGAAGCCGTTAAGGAGCGTAAAGTATTTCCCTGCTATTTCGGTTCTGCATTGAAAATGCAGGGAATCGATGAACTTCTGAAGGGTCTTGAAAAATATGCACGATGTCCGGTTTACGGTCGGGAATTTGGTGCGAGAGTTTATAAGATATCCCGGGATGCTCAGGGAAATCGTCTGACCCATATGAAGATTACCGGTGGTATATTAAAGGTTAAAACGCTGTTGGAAACGGGAGAAAAAGTTGATCAGATCCGTATTTATTCAGGAACGGGCTATGAATCTGTTCAGTCTGTTCAGGCAGGAAGTATTTGTGCAGTCACCGGTCTTTCAAAGACAAGTTCCGGTGATGGGCTCGGCATGGAAGGGGTCGGTGCCGAACCGGTGTTGGAACCGGTATTGAATTATGAAATAAAGCTTCCGGAAGGGACGAATGTCCATGATATGTTTTTAAAATTAAAGCAGCTGGATGAAGAAGAACCGGAACTGCAGATTGTGTGGGATGAAGTACTTGGCGAGATTCATGCCAAGGTTATGGGTGAGATCCAGATTGAAATTCTGAAAACATTGATTTCCGAACGATTTCATGTGGATGTTGAGTTTGGAACAGGCAATATTGTTTATAAAGAAACCATCGCAGATACAGTGGAAGGTGTCGGACATTATGAACCGCTGCGTCACTATGCGGAAGTTCATTTACTTATGGAACCGGGTGAGCCGGGAAGCGGCCTGGTGTTTGATACTTTATGCAGTGAAGATCTTTTGGATCGAAACTGGCAGAGACTCATTCTGACGCATCTGATGGAAAAAAAGCATAAAGGTGTTCTCATCGGGGCAGAGATAACCGATATGAAAATATCGCTTGTCAGCGGAAGAGCCCATACCAAGCATACGGAGGGCGGTGATTTTCGTCAGGCCACTTATCGCGCAGTAAGGCAGGGGCTGCGTCAGGCAACATCGGTTTTGCTTGAACCGGTGTATGAGTTTTGTCTGTCGATTCCTTCAGATAAAGTCGGTCGGGCAATGACGGATATTCAGAAAATGTATGGATCTTTTGATACACCTCAGACAGAAGGGGAAATGACGGTGATTTGCGGCACGGCTCCGGTCATTTATATGAGAGAGTATGCTTCAGAGGTTATGGCCTACACAAAAGGTCTTGGAAGTCTAAGCTGTACTTTGAAAGGATATGAACCGTGTCATAATGCCAGTGAAGTGATTGAGACTGTCCGGTATGATCCGGAAGCGGATACAGATAATCCGACCGGGTCAGTTTTTTGCGTGCATGGGGCCGGATTCAATGTAACCTGGGATGAAGTACCGGATTATATGCATATAGAAAGCTGCCTGAAAAAGGCGGAAAAAGAAATTGTGACAGAAAGTGTGCCTATAGTTTCTTCCGGATCGGCATATTCAGGTTTTGATGATGATAAGGAATTAGAGCAGATATTTGAGCGTACCTATGGTCCGGCTAAGAGAAAAGAATGGAAAAGGACCCGGATACAGACAGAAATGCCTGTGGCAAAAGAGAAAAAGCCAAAAGAAAGATATTTGCTTGTTGACGGATATAATATTATATTTTCCTGGGATGAACTCAGAGATTTATCTGAGGTAAATATTACAAGTGCACGAAATGCGCTTATGGATATTTTGTCAAATTATCAGGGGTATAAAAAAGATACAGTAATTCTTGTTTTTGATGCTTATAAAGTGGAAGGTAATCCGGGACAGGTATTTAAATATCATAATATTTATGTTGTTTATACAAAGGAAGCGGAGACTGCGGATCAGTATATTGAAAAGACGGTGCATCGTATGAATCGAAAATATGAAGTGACAGTTGCGACTTCAGATGCACTGGAACAGGTAATCATTCTGGGACAGGGAGGACAAAGACTTTCTGCTCAGGGGTTGAAAGAGGAAGTGGAACAGACATGCAGAGAGATCCGAAAAATTCTTGAAGAACGACAGGAAACAGATAAGAATTATCTTTTAAAGGATATTCCGGCAGAGATGGCAGACATGCTGGAAGATGTCCGCCTTGGAAAACGCCGGTTTAAATAGATTAAAGGATAAATCTGAAAATCAGAACAAGAAGGGTCAGTTGTAAAAGAATAATACACGGAATGCCAATGACAAAGCGCATATGACGTGTTTTATGATGAAATGTGTACATAGCAATTTCCGAGCCCACACTGCCGCCAATGAGAGCCAGGACAAACAGAGTGGCTTCGGAGATACGCCATTTCTGTTTTTTAGCACGGCGCTTGTCAACACCATATATAATAAATGCAGCTATATTGACACTAATGAGATAAATTATAAAGATTTTTATCAGAATATTCATAAGAGTCACCTTCCTTTCAGATAATATCATAACAGATTTTTTGGAGGTTTTAAATGTGTAGAAAAACAATATTTCTTGATATAGATGGCACGCTGATGAATTTTTGGGGACAGCTGCCGGAAAGTGCCGAAATTGCATTGAAGAAAGCAAAAGAAAAGGGACATCGGCTTGTACTGTGTACAGGCCGTACAAAACCGGAAATATATCCGAAATTGTTAAATATGAATTTTGACGGAATCATAGCGGCAGCAGGAGCCTATGTGGAGTGTGACGGGAAGGCGATTTACCGTCATGTGGTCACAAGGGATCAACTTTCCAGAGTGGTAGATTGTTTTGAAAATCATGGTGTTATCTATACACTTCAGACCGGACAGGGGCTTGTCATGACAAAAGAAAGCAGAGAGCGGTTTTTTCGGCATTTTTTAGATGCCGGATTAACCGAAAAGCAGATATATGAAGTTATGGTTTCGGATGTCACAATAGAAAACGATCCCAGAACAAGGAGCGATGTGGAAAAACTGGCCTATTATGAATCTGCCGTATTGGTGGAGGATATCCAGAAAGAATTGGGGGATTACTTCAGGGTTGAGGGAGCCAGCTATGGCAGTGACACTGTGAATAATGGCGAGGTGACCTGTTCCGGAGAGACGAAGGCAACCGGAATGGCACGGTATTTGTCTTACGCGGGAGAAGTCAGAGAGAATACGATTGGTGTCGGAGACGGACCGAATGATATGGAGATGCTTTCTTTTACCGGGTTTGCAGTAGCGATGGGAAATGCAAAACCACAAATAAAGACCATCGCAGATTATATCACATCAGATGTGGATCAGGATGGCCTTTATAAAGCGTTTCAATATTTGAAGTTATATGAATAATTCAACAAGGAATACAGTAATACATGCGGCAGCGGACACTTTGATCAGGCTGCCGCCTTTCCATGCGATGAATATGGCGGCAATGAGGCCGGCCAGTGCGGACCATAGATTTTCTGTGGCATACAGTATGGCGGGAAAGGTCATTACCGAAAGTGTGACATAGGGAACGTAATATAAAAAAGATCGTATAAATGTATTTTTTATTTCCCTTCGTATAAATGTCAGCGGCAGAAGGCGGATTAAGTAGGTGACACCTGCCATGACAAATATGTAAATATAAATGTTGTTTGACATAATGAATTCTCCTTATGTATTTTCAATAGCTTCTTCACTTTTGATCGGAAAGAGAAGGGCTGCTGTTCCGGCTATAAGCAGAGTAAGCAGGATAATCCGGAAACCGGAAGAAATCTGATTTAAAACAGGTATAATTGTAAAAACAAAACTTACAGCCATAGATGCCAGTACAATACCTCTTATAATTTTATCTGTTTTGGCAGGCGGTATAATGACAGCAATGAACATGCCGTATAATGCGACACCAAGAGCACTTAAGATCCGGGCAGGCAAAATACTTCCTGAAAGAACACCAAGAAAGGTGCCGAAAGCCCAACCGGGAGAAGCCACGCTGATTGCACCATAACAATAAAAGGGATCCAGTTTTCCTTCCCTGCAGCTGCAGATGCCGAAAATTTCATCTGTATTTCCATAGGCAATGAAAAAACGATGAAAGAAGGGTGCCTTAAAATCAAGTTTTTGTGACAAGGCACAGGACATAAGGCAATATCGCAAATTAATAACTAACTGGGTAAATGCCATTTCAAGATAAGAGGAAGAGGCAACAATAATGCCTAATCCGGCAAATTGACCGGCAGAAGTTAAGTTGGTGAGGGATAGCAGAACTGCTTGAAAAGCAGTTAAACCCGCATCCTTTGCCATAATGCCGAAAGTAAAGGAGACGGCCATATAGCCGAGGGCGATCGGTATACCGTCAGCCATTCCCTGTTTAAATTCTGTTCGATGATTCATGATAAGACCTCGATTTCATTTTTTTAGAGCAAAACCTATTGTATCACGAAAAACAGGTAAAGTAAAATCTTATATAAAGTTTACTTTTCATTTTGTAAGGTTGCGTATATAATAGAATATGATAAAAAACATTCGACAGAAGGGAGTACTTCGGGATGATAAAAATATACAGAACAGATGATCGTTCCATACATGAACTGGATAAAATTGAAGATGGTGCGTGGGTACAGATGATTGCACCGACCAGAGCAGAAGGAACACGCATTGCCAATGAACTGGATATTGATGTGGACGATATTATGGCTGCTCTCGATGAAGAGGAAAGTTCACGTATTGAGTTGGAACAGGGATATACATTGATCCTGGTTGATATTCCGACAGTTGAGGTGCGTCATGAAAAAAGAGTGTATACCACCATTCCGCTCGGCATTATTTTGCTTCAGAATCTTATTATAACTGTATGTACGGAGGATACACCAATTTTGTACCGTTTTGTCAAAGGACGGGTAAAGGGATTCAGTACAAAGAAAAAGATGCGTTTTGTTTATCAGATTTTATTCCATGTGGCCTCGTTATATCAGGCAGATCTGAGGATCCTGGATAAAAAGCGAGTGGCAGTCGAAGAACGCATGAATGGCAATACAGAGAGTATTGACGTTATGGACCTGCATGAACTTGAATCTACGCTTGTATATTTTGCCACTTCTCTTCGGGCAAATGGAGTAGTGCTTGACCGTCTTACCCGGTATAAACGTCTGGAACAGTATCCTGAGGATCAGGAGCTTCTGGATGACGTTATTATTGAGAATAAACAGGCGATTGAGATGACTTCGATTTACCGGGATATCATAAACAGTACACGTGAGCTTTTGTCTGCCGTGATCGACAGCCGTCTGAATAATGTCATGAAGTATTTGACTTCCGTTACACTGGTCATGGCTATTCCGACGATTATATCCGGATTATATGGTATGAATGTGAATGGTGCCGGCATGCCATTTTCAAGTTCCATATATGGTTTTGCGATTGTCTGTCTGATCACATTACTGTTTTGTCTTCTGGTGCTTTGGATATTACGAAAGAAAAAGATGTTATAAGCTGCAAATATATGATACCAGGGTCAAAAGGTCACGCTTTTCATGCTTGCATGGAAAAGCATGACTTTGGGACCCACAAAACATGAGAAAGTAGCCATTTTTCATCGAAAAATGAGCGGATTTCGAATGTTTTTAGGATTTTGGAAGCGTGAAACGCGGAAAAATCCGTAGGTATCATGGGGTCAAATACTTTTGACCCTAACATCAATATATATAAAGGAAAGAGGTTTTTTACATGAACAGAAAAAATGGCTTAATAAAAATAACCTTCCTGGCGATGATGGTTGCGATCGGCGTGGTCATTTCCCCGATTTTAAGAGTGGAGGGAATGTGTCCGATGGCTCATTTGATCAATATTGTATGCTCCGTAATGATGGGACCATGGTATTCCCTTTTATGTGCGACGATGATCGGTATTATCCGTATGATGTTTATGGGAATACCGCCGCTGGCACTGACAGGTGCTGTGTTTGGTGCTTTTTTGTCCGGACTGTTATATCGGCTTTCCGGAGGACGGATGATTTTCGCTGTTGTGGGTGAAGTTATTGGAACGGGGATTATCGGAGCTATGGTATCCTATCCGGTGATGACTTTCCTTATGGGACGGGAAGGGCTGTCTTTGATGTTTTATGTACCGTCATTTATCTGCGGTACATTAATTGGCGGCAGTGTGGCCTTTATCTTTTTAAAATATCTAAATAAGGCTAAGATGCTGACAAAGATGCAGCAGATGCTTGGATCTCCCGTTTTGGAAAAACCGTCAAATCTTTTAATGGATACAGCCGGAATAGGTTTCCTGGGAATCATTGTTTACCTGGCAGTGCTTGTTGTAATGAAAAATATTTTTAATCAGGCAGGTGTCATGGTAAAAATATTACCTGCTGCTGCTTTGATTCTTGTGGAAGTTATCGCAATTGTTTATTTTATTACTCAGAGAAGTAAAGAACAGGAGCAAAAGAATGCTTAAAAAAGAGATGTATATGGCAGCCGGAGACGGCTGCCATCCTATTGTAAAAATTATATCGGAGATCCGTAAGGCAGTGAAAGAAAATGCCCCGCTCATTCATTGCATAACAAATCCCATTTCCATTCATGACTGTGCGAATGTTGTGCTGGCGGCCGGTGCCCGTCCAATGATGGCGGAACACCCGGAGGAAGTGGCGGAGATCACGGTGACAGCCGGGGCTCTCGCATTGAATCTGGGCAACATTACCGACGCGAGAAAGGCATCGATTCTTATTGCAGGAAAGACAGCCATGGAACATGATATACCGGTCATTGTGGATATGGTCGGTATTGGATGCAGCCATTTTAGAAAAAATATTATCCGTGAGTTTTTAGATCAGAGGGTAAAAGGTGCACGTCTTATTTTGAAAGGGAATATGTCGGAATTGATGGCACTTGCATTGGAACATCATGATGTCAGCGGAGTGGATGTGGCACCGGAAGATATTTTATCGAAAGATCATGCGGAAGAAGGGATTCGTCTGGCGAAGGACGTGGCAAAAAAATATCATGCTGTTGTCCTGGCATCCGGAGCGACAGACCTGGTAACCGATGGTGAGAAGGTGTATATGATTCATAACGGTTCAGAGATGATGGCAAAGATTACGGGCACAGGATGCATGCTGAATGTATTGACTGCCGCTTACATGTCATCCGGCTTTATTTTGGAAGGAGCTGTGGCAGCCTGTGTTGTTCTGGGCATAAGCGGTGAAATTGCATCAGAAAGATGCAGCGGGACGGGCAGCTTCCAGACAGAGTTTTTGGATGCATTATTTTCTATGACGGATACTCAGATCGAAGAAAAAATAAGGGGACAGGTTTCTTGACTCACTCAGGGGCGGCTGATATATCAGCCGCCCCTGAGTGAGTCAAGAAACCTGTTCCCTATGATACAACGTTGATTGGCGTGCCTGCCAGATAGTTTTTAATGTCATCTGCTACAATGGAGACAAGACGCTGGCGTGTTTCCAGACCTCTCCAACCCATATGCGGTGTGAGAATGACGTTATCCATATAGTAAAGCGGATTGTCTTCCGAAGGTGGTTCGACTTCCTGTACATCCAGGCCGGCACCGGCAATGCGGCCTTCCTGAAGGGCCTCGATCAAAGCGGCTTCGTCAATGAGAGCTCCGCGGGCAGTATTGATGATGAAAGCGGATGGTTTCATCAGGGCCAGTCGTTCTTTGTTGATTAAATGATGTGTTGCAGGCATCAGTGGGCAGTGGAGAGTGACATAATCACTCTGCGAGAGAACTTCTTCGAGAGAAGTATAGTGAATTCCCGGCTCATCCTCCAATGCCGGTACATTATAGGCAAGAATCTTCATGCCGAGAGCCTGAGCAACTTTGATGACTTCACGGCCGATATTTCCGGCACCGATAACTCCCAGAGTTTTTCCGTTAATTTCTACATGATTGACCTGAAGACATCTTGTAAAATTGGTATGGTCTTTTTCAGCCAGCATGGAAATTTGTTTTCTCATAGAAGAGCTGAGATTCATAATCATTAAAATAGCAGTATGTGCCACACGTTCGCTGCTGTATGCCGGTACGTTGCATACGGTGATTCCTTTTTCTCTTGCGGCGTCAAGATCCAGATTATTATAACCGGTTCCCGCTTCGCATATAAGTTTTACGGAGTCCGGAAATTGCCGGATAATATCTCCTGAGACAGGAATTTCTTTTGTGACAACAATATCGAATCCCTGAATTCTTTCTAAAATCTGAGAAGGTTCCGTCTGATCATATACTTTAACTTCGGAAGAAAGAATGGAATAGTCCAGACGATTGTCATAATTCATACGATCCCCATTTAATACTACAGTTTTTGCGTTCACTGTAAAACCCCCTTTATTAAAATTGTATAAATTCAGTATACAGTAATTTTTTTCTAAAGACAAGGAAAAAGGCGTTGTGTAATGGCTAGAATGATTGGGAAAAAATGGGTATAATAGAAGATATAAAAAGGGAGGTTTATTTATGGAAAGATTATCTATAAAAAACAGAATATTCGTGGGGCTGACATTATTTTCAATGTTTTTTGGTGCCGGGAATCTTATTTTTCCGCCATTTATGGGGGCTTTGGCGGGAGAAAAAGCATGGATTGCATTGATGGGTTTTGTGCTCAGTGCTATAGGACTTCCGGTTCTTGGTGTAGCGGCTGTGGCACTTTCCGATGGTCTGGATAATTTAGCGAAAAGGGTACATCCTTTGTTTGCTTCTGTTTTCACGTTATTGATTTACTTATCGATCGGACCGTGCCTGGCAATTCCAAGAACTGCAGGGACATCATTTGAAATGGCACTCCTGCCTTATATATCCGAAAGTGACAATAAGGGAATTTTTCTTGCGGTGTATTCGGTAGGTTTTTTTGCACTGGCATTTTTTTTGGCGCAGAAACCGGAGATGTTGAAAGAACGTCTTGGAAAATATCTTGCGCCGATACTGTTAATTTTAATCGGCGCCCTTTTTATCGGATGTTTGGTGAAGTCGGAGAAAGGGTACGGCGATGCGGCAGAAATTTATCAGTCCCATGCGGCTGTTCAGGGATTTTTAGACGGTTATCAGACAATGGATACGATTGCTGCATTAAATTTTGGTCTAGTCATTGCGATGAATATTCGGGCAGCCGGTGTCAGAAAAGAGAAAGATATAGCAAAAGAGACTGTGACAGCCGGAATGATTGCAGGGGTTTTGATGCTGATTGTTTACGGTGTGCTGACCTGGATTGGTTCGGCAGCAGGAAATCTTTTTGGAGCAGGAGAAAACGGAGCACAGACATTAAGCCAAATGGCAGGGTATTTATATGGAAGTACCGGGAAAATGATTTTAGGAGCCATCTTTTTTATTGCCTGCTTAAATACATGTACGGGGCTGATCTGCTGCTGCGGTGAGTATTTTCACACAATTTGCCCTGGAATAAGTTATCGGCGGTGGGCTTTGATTTTTTCAGGCATCAGTGCGGTTATTGCAAATGCAGGACTGACAGCCATATTAAGGGTTTCTGTTCCTGTACTTCAGTGGCTGTATCCGATGGCCATTATGCTGATTGTACTGGCTTTTTTGCATCATCGGATAGAAAAGTGGAGATATGTTTATCCATGGGTTATCGGACTTACCGGCATTAGCAGTGCAGTGCATGCTCTCGATGCGTTGGGATGTCAGATTCCGGCAGTTACAGTGTGGGTTGAAAGGATACCGCTGTATGATCTGGGGCTTGGATGGATTTTACCGGCTGCTGCTGGTATGATTATTGGTATAATATGGAGTCGGATAAGGGATTGACATTTTATAAAAAAGGAGTAAAATACCTTTTTGATATAATAGTTAACAGCGTTAATTAATAACAGTGTTAACTAAAAGGGGTGAAGAGATGAGAGAGGAAGAGATTCAGGAGCAGATGTTTCGTGCCATGTTTCGTCTAAAGCGGGTCAATGTTGAGGTCCTGCTGCCGGATGTTTCCTGTGGCGAGCTGAAAGTGCTGAAAGCACTGAGACATCATCTGGACAGCGGGAATTCAGACGAAGGGGTCTATGTTTCCCGGATCGCAGAGGAGATTCATGCAGTGGTGCCGGCTGTCAGCAGATTGCTTAAAGGTATGGAGAGTAAAGGTTATATTGTGCGGTATGCCGATACGAATGACCGGCGCAGTATAAGAGTACAATTGACGGACTGCGGTGTTCAAAAGGAGCAGGAGTGCGTCCGCATACTTAAAAACTATTCAGCCAGAGTCATACGGCGAATGGGGGATGAGCAGATGTTTGAGTTTTTAAATCTCTTTAATCGAATGGTAGATGTTATGCAGGAAGAGTTGAACGAGACGGAGAAAGGAGACGGAATATGTTCAAAATTTTCAGATATCTGAAAGACTCGAAAGCGATGGTACTGTCCATTATTGTGCTTTTGGTCATTCAGGCCGGCTGTGATCTGTCATTGCCCCAGTACACATCGGACATTGTGGATGTTGGTATTCAGCAGGGCGGAATTGAACGGGCAACGCCCGAGATCATGCGTAAAGAGACCTATGAAAATCTCACATTGTTTATGACAGAAGATGAGATTCAAAGTGTTGAACCCTACTATACTGAAAATTCAGAGGGGAATTATGAGTTAAATACAAAAGATGCACAAGTGCTTGATGCGATGGATCAGGCACTGGGAATGCCTATGTTGATTCTTGAATCTTTGCAGGAATCCGAAGAATATGATTTCGGTCAGATGCGTCAGGCTTTTGAATCCGGAATGATAACAAAGGATCAGATGCTGAATATGAGGAATGAAGCAGAAGCGTCTTTTGGCAACATGAGTGAATCGATTATTCAGCAGAAGGCCAATCTTTTTGTAAAGGATGAATATAGAGCGCTTGGAATGGATCTGGATGCTATTCAGATGAATTATTTAAAATATAAAGGCATTCAGATGCTGGGAATGGCAATTATCATGACAGCGGCATCGATTCTGGTTTCTTTGCTTGCGGCAAAAACTGCTGCGGGTATCGGTCGTACTCTGCGACAAAATGTATTTAATAAAGTCGTATCTTTTTCGAATGCAGAGATGGATCAGTTTTCAACAGCGTCCCTGATTACACGAAGTACGAATGATATTCAGCAGATCCAGATGGTGGAAGTCATGCTCCTTCGTATGGTCTGTTATGCACCGATTATCGGTATTGGAGGCATAGTTAAGGTTCTCAATACAAAAACAGGAATGAGTTGGATCATTGTTGTCGCAGTGGCTGCAATTATGGTACTTGTATTGATACTGATGGCTTTGGCAATGCCTAAATTTAAAAAGATGCAGGATCTGGTAGACAGATTAAATCTTGTATCCAGAGAGATTCTGACAGGTATTCCGGTCATACGAGCCTTCAGTCGTGAGAAACATGAAGAGGAGCGGTTTGAAGAGGCGAATAGCAATCTTATGAAAACCCAGCTGTTTACGAACCGGGTTATGACCTTTATGATGCCGGCGATGATGTTCATTATGAACGGTATCAGTGTGCTTATTGTCTGGACAGGTGCTCACGGAATTGATCAGGGTAATCTTCAGGTCGGAGATATGATGGCATTTATTACGTATACGATGCAGATCGTTATGTCTTTCCTGATGCTGACAATGATTTCAATTATGCTTCCAAGAGCCGGAGTGGCAGCTGATCGAATCGAAGAAGTATTAAGGACAGAACCATCGATTCATGATGCGGATCAGGTACGCGATGAAGAGCTGAAGGATGTTAAAGGTTATGTGGCTTTCAACGATGTCTGTTTTCGGTATCCGGGAGCTGATGAGGATGCATTGGAGCACATCAGTTTTACGGCAAAACCGGGTGAGACGACAGCTATTATTGGAAGTACAGGCTGCGGCAAATCCACATTGATTCATTTGATACCGAGATTTTATGATGTAACAGGCGGTTCAATTACCATTGACGGTATTGATATACGTGAACTTTCAAGAAATAAGGTGCGCAGCACATTGGGATTTGTTCCTCAGAAGGGCGTACTTTTTTCCGGTACGATTGAATCCAACTTAAAGTTCGGCGGTGAGTGGATCACAGATGAGGAGATGAAGTCTGCGGCGGAAGTTGCCCAGGCAACAGAATTTATTGAAACAAAAAAAGATACGTATAAGAGTCCTATTGCCCAGGGCGGAACAAATGTCTCCGGCGGACAAAAGCAAAGGCTTTCCATTGCAAGAGCTATTGCCAAAAATCCAAAGATTTTTCTGTTTGATGACAGTTTTTCAGCACTGGATTATAAAACTGATGTGGTGTTAAGAAAAGCATTGAAGGAAAAAGTTGCAGATGCTGCGGTTATTATTGTGGCTCAGAGAATCAGTACTATTCTTCATGCAGATCAGATTATTGTTCTGGAGGATGGACATGTGGCAGGCATTGGACGTCATGAAGAACTGATGAAAAATTGTGAGGCTTATCAGGAAATTGCAAAATCTCAGTTATCTGAAGCTGAATTAAAAGGAGGTCTGGCATCATGAGTGACGGAAGAAGACATCAGATGAGAGGCCATGGTCCGATGGGACATGGGATGCCCGGCGAAAAGGCGAAGGATTTCAAGGGCAGTGTTGGAAAACTCCTTAATTATATGGGCAGTTATAAGTTTGCGCTTATATTCGTTGTTGTTTTTGCAATTTGCGGTACAACATTTAATATTATCGGACCGAAGGTTTTAAGCAAGGCAACGACAGAAATATTTAATGGACTTGTATCAAAATTATCCGGTGGTGCCGGCATTGACTTTGCAAAGATTGGAAAAATTCTGGTCACATTGCTTGCACTCTATGCAATCAGTGTTTGTTTCACGTTTTTACAGGGATGGCTGATGACATCAATATCACAGAAAATCTGCTTCCGAATGAGAAAAGAGATTTCTGAAAAGATCAATCGTATGCCGATGGATTATTTTGAATCCAGAACGGTCGGCGAAGTGTTATCCCGTATTACAAATGATGTGGATACGCTGGGACAGAGTTTAAATCAGAGTGTCGGACAGCTTATTACTTCTGTGACAACGATCATCGGTATTGGAATTATGATGTTGAGCATCAGCCCGATCATGACTTTGATTGCGGTTATTATCCTTCCGGTATCCGGATTTTTAATTACAATTGTTGTGAAATCTTCACAGAAATATTTCCGTACACAGCAGGAGTATCTTGGAATGATCAATGGTCAGGTAGAAGAAGTTTACAGCGGTCAGAATATTGTCAAAGCATTTGATCGGGAAGAAGCTGTTCTTAAGGAATTTTCAGAAACAAATAATACGTTGTATGAGTCTGCATGGAAATCCCAGTTTTTTTCAGGTATGATGCAGCCGATCATGGGCTTTGTCGGTAATTTAGGTTATGTGGCAGTGGCCGTTGTCGGCGGATATCTGACAATTGTGGGAAGTATTCAAATCGGTGATATTCAGGCTTTTATTCAGTATGTGCGCCAGTTTACCCAGCCAATTTCTCAGATTGCCCAGGTTTCCAATATGCTGCAGTCCATGGCAGCGGCATCAGAGAGAGTCTTTGAATTTTTAGGAGAAGAGGAAGAAGATGTGACAGTGGACGATCCGGTACATCTTGAGAATCCGGAAGGACGTGTGGATTTTGAAAATGTACGTTTTGGTTATAAACCGGATAAAATCGTCATTCATAATTTCAACTGTCATGTGGAGCCCGGACAGACGGTTGCCATTGTAGGACCAACGGGGGCAGGAAAGACCACAATGGTGAAACTGCTCATGCGTTTTTATGATGTAAATGAAGGCCGTATTCTGGTGGATGGGCATAATGTTAAAGATTTTAATCGGAGTGAACTTCGTGAACTCTTTGGAATGGTACTTCAGGATACATGGTTATTTAAAGGCACAATTATGGAAAATATCCGTTACGGAAGATTAGATGCGACGGACGAAGAGGTTATTGCGGCAGCTAAAGCAGCCCATGCCCATCATTTTATCCAGACACTTCCGGGTGGATATCAGATGGAATTAAATGAAGATGCAAGCAATGTGTCTCAGGGACAGAAACAGCTTCTTACAATAGCGCGGGCGATTTTGGCAGATAACAGGGTGCTTATATTAGATGAGGCGACAAGTTCTGTAGATACCCGTACAGAAGAGCGTATACAGAAGGCCATGAACAATCTGATGAGGGGAAGAACAAGTTTTGTTATTGCACATCGGTTATCGACAATCAAGGATGCAGATGTTATTCTTGTTATGAAAGATGGCGATATTATTGAACAGGGAAATCATGAGGAACTTTTGAGAAAAGGCGGATTTTATGCCGAACTGTATAATTCCCAGTTTGAAGAGACGGCCTGATAACGAAAGAGAGAGGGGATAATATATGGAACCTTTATTTCAGACAGAGACAGAATATACTTATGATGAATATAAAAAATATAATCATGAGATTCTTTATAAAGTCAGAAAAGTATCCCGTACGATACTTATTATGGAACTGATACTTTTGGCGGTTGCATATATGGCGAAAGATCTGACATATGTTGTTGCAGCACTATGTGTCCCATTGATTTTCAGTATTGTGTTTTTTATTAAAGCAAAAAGCACTTATAAAAAAAATCCGGATATCCATAATGTGATTTTCACTTATAAGTTTTATCCGAATTATATTGAGCAGGAAAGTGCTCTTGGCAATGCCGTTGTATATAACAGTCAGATACAAAAAGTACTGGAAACAAAAACAAATTTTTACCTTATTACCGGTTCGGATTCAGGACTGATTCTTGTAAAAAGAAACTGTTCTTCCGAGTTGCTTCAGTATTTGGAGGAGCTTAAAGCCGAAAAAGCCAATTAATAAAGAAAGGATGTCTCGTCTGTGGGTATACCATGGCTGAGATATCCTTTCTTTTTGTGCCGGCAGAGTAAAGGCTGTGTCAGATCCAGGAACCATCCAGAGTGATGATTTGTCCTGTTAAATAGGGATGTTCTCCGGCAAGCTGAAGTGCCAGGCGACCGACTTCTTCCGGTTGTCCCAGACGGCATGCCGGAATCTCGTCTATTAGCTGAAGACGTTCTTCTTCAGAGAGAAAATGATTCATCTGAGTATCAATAGCACCGCAGGCGATGGCATTGACAGTAATGTGGCTCGGTGCAAGTTCTTTGGCAAGAGCACGGGTGAGGGCGTTCATTCCGCCTTTTGAGGCAGAGTAGGCTGCCTCGCATGAAGCTCCGCATATACCCCATACAGATGAAATATTGATAATGCTTCCGGATTGACGGGCAACCATACCGGGAATTATCTGTTTACAACAATTAAAAACAGATGTAAGATTCGTCTGGAGAATCCGGTTCCATTCTTCCGGGGACATGTCACTGAGTAAACCAATATGGGAGATCCCCGCATTGTTTACGAGACAGTCAATGGGTCCCAGCACCTTTTGGGCTTCCCGAATAAATCTTTCAGCATCATTATAATCTCCCATATCGCCTGCAAAATCAAAACATAAACAGCCTTTGCTTTCGATTTCTTTTTTTACTTCGGATAATTCGGTTTTGCTTTTGCGGCAGCTTATGCCCACAGACCATCCGGCGTCGGCAAAACACAAGGCGATAGCTTTGCCTATGCCTCTTGAAGCCCCTGTGACTAAAACAGTTTTATGCGACATAATTGATATTCCCTTCTTTGTTCATAATGTACATAGCAATTTGAGTATATCATAGAATTTATGACAGTGTATACATTTTTGATAAAAAGTATTCGGTAAAATTGGTAATTATTAATTTTAAAAAAATGCTATAATTCATAAATGAAAACTTTCTGTAACAAAATTGTAATGAACATAGAGCTGTTTTATAAAAAACTATAAAAAAAGCCTTTACTTTTTGGCATATTTGCACTATTATATAAAAAAGAGTTGATATGAACAGGACTATATGATGAAAAGTAAGGGTGGTAAAGATGATTTCAAATCAGATTTTACAGACGACGATGGAAGGATTAAAAGCTATTTCCAGAGTTGATTTATGCGTTATGGATACCGAAGGGAAGGTATTAGCATCTACAATGAATAATGCGGAAGACTATGAGAGTGCAGTTGTAGACTTTGTCAATTCTCCTGCAGACAGTCAGGTGCTTAACGGTTTTCAGTTTTTTAAGGTGTTTGATGAGCATCAGCTCGAATTTGTTATTCTGGCGAAGGGTGACAGTGATGATGTTTATATGATTGGAAAGATTGCGTCATTCCAGACACAGAATCTTCTTGTGGCCTATAAAGAACGTTTTGATAAAGATAATTTTATTAAGAATCTGCTGCTGGATAATCTTCTTCTGGTAGATATCTATAATCGTTCTAAAAAATTGCGCATTGATACGGATGTAAGAAGGATTGCCGTTATTATTGAACTTAACAGCGATAAAGAGATGAATGGTCTTGAGATCGTGCGTGGTATTTATACCGGAAAGACAAAAGACTTTATTACAGCGGTTGATGAGAAAAGTGTAATCGTTGTGCGTGAGGTCAAGGAGAATGAGAATTACGATTCACTGACAAAATCCTGTAAGACACTTTTAGATATGCTTCACGTTGAAGGACTGACGAAATGCCGGATTGCTCTCGGAACGATTGTTCAGGAGATCAAGGATGTTTCAAGATCCTATAAAGAAGCAAAGATGGCTCTGGATGTCGGAAAGATTTTTTATAGCGAGCGTTCAATCGTAGCTTACAGCAATCTTGGTATTGGACGTTTAATCTATCAGCTTCCTGTACCTCTGTGTAAGATGTTTATAAAAGAGATTTTTGACGGAAAATCACCGGATGATCTGGATGAAGAAACATTGGTGACAATTAATAAGTTTTTTGAGAACAGCCTGAATGTTTCGGAGACATCCAGACAGTTATATATTCACCGGAATACATTGGTTTACCGCCTTGACAAACTTCAGAAAGGTACAGGCCTGGACCTCAGAGTTTTTGAAGATGCCATTACATTTAAGATTGCTCTGATGGTCGTAAAATATATGAGATACATGGAGACATTTGAGTATTAATTTAAAGCAAGCTGCGGGTGATAGAAGGAGGTCATAACGTGATTGTATTAGATAACGTTTGCAAAACTTATAACACAGGTGTGTCTGCTTTAAATGGTGTTAACCTTAGAATTCGAAAAGGTGAGTTTGTCTTTATCGTTGGAACCAGCGGTTCAGGTAAAACAACACTGTTTAAATTGTTACTAAAGGAACTGGAGCCAACTTCGGGCAAAATTTATATTAATAATAAGAATATCGGACGTCTGCGCCGCAGAAAGATATCTAAGATGCGGCGCGGTATCGGCGTCGTTTTTCAGGACTTTCGTCTTTTAAAAGACCGGAATGTTTATGAGAATATTGCTTTTGCGCAGAGGGTTATGGGAAAATCAGCCAAAGTTATTCGGGAGACAGTACCTCAGATGCTGACCCTTGTCGGATTGTCGGATAAAGCCGAATCCTTTCCGAATGAATTATCCGGCGGCGAACAGCAGAGAGTTTCTCTTGCCAGAGCACTGGTGAATAATCCGCCGATTCTTCTGGCGGATGAACCGACAGGTAATCTTGATCCGGATAATGCATGGGAGATTATGAAACTCCTCGAAGATATTAATAAAAGGGGAACCACAGTTGTTGTAGTTACACATAACAGAGAGATTGTAGAGCGCATGAAGAAAAGGGTAATTACGATAGACAAGGGTGTGGTTGTCAACGATGAAAAAGGTGGAATAGCAAATGATTGGTAAAATGTTTTATACGATCCGTCAGGGATTTAAGAATATTATCCGGAACGGATTGTTTTCACTTGCATCTGTTGGAACGATTACCGCATGCTTGTTTATGTTTGGTATATTTTATTGTATTGTGGCAAACTTCCAGTATATGCTCCGGGAAGCGGAAAGTAATGTGGGAGTGACCGTATTTTTTGATGAAGGTGTTTCAGAAAGTCAGATGCTTGATATACAGAAACTTCTGGATGCAAGAGATGAAGTGAGTTCAACGAATTATATTTCTCCTGAAGAAGCATGGGAGATTATGAAAGAACAGTATTTTCCGGATGGAGATTCGGGTATACTTTCCGGTTTGGATGAGGATAATCCTCTGGCAGATTCAGCCAGTGTTCAGGTGTATTTGAAAGATACTTCCCGTCAGACAGAACTGGTAAGTTATATTGAGAGTCTTGATGGCGTGCGCGAAGTCAGAGCTTCGGATATCGTTGCCGACAGCTTTACGAATTTCAGCCGTCTGATTGGATACATATCGCTTGGAGTTATTTTAATTTTGGTATTTGTTGCAATATTCCTGATCAGCAATACAGTTATGATCGGTATAACTGTTCGTAAGGATGAGATTGCAATTATGAAATACATTGGTGCAACGGATTTGTTTGTCCGTGGACCGTTTATTATCGAAGGTATGACGATTGGGTTGATTGGATCCGCAATTCCGGTAATTATTTTGCGAATTCTTTATCCAAAAGTCGTGGAATTTGTTTTGGGACATTTTTCTATTTTGAACCGGTTGCTGACATTTTTAGATGTGAATTCCATCTTTAATGTTCTGATTCCTGTATCTCTCGGAATCGGTCTTGGAATTGGTTTCATCGGAAGTTATTTGACTTTGAGAAAACATGTCCGTGTTTAGGAAGGAGTACAGATATGAAACGTTTTCATAGGCGATGTATAAGTGGACTGCTGGTCCTGACGATGGCTTTATCTTTCAGTATGCCGGTTATGGCGGCTGATGAGAGTGATAAGGAGGCAAAGGAACAGCAGATTGAGGCACTAGAGCAGGAAAAGGAAGAACAGAATCAGGCTTTAGGCGCTATGAATGTGGATAAGGCGAATACTGAAGCGGAAATTGAGGCACTTGATGTCCAGCTGACTTCTGTTCAGGAAAAGATTGACGCAACGAATGCAGAACTGCAGAAAACAGAAGAAGCACTTGAACAGACAAAAAAAGATCTTGAAACAGCTAAGGAAAAAGAAAAGAAGCAGTACGAAACATTGAAGATTCGTATCAAGGTTATGTATGAAAAAGGTGATACAGGCTATCTTGATATTTTATTTGCAGCAAAGGATATAGCTTCTTTCTTAAACAGCACAGAGTATATTTCCAAAATATCTGATTATGACAATAATCTTCTTCAGAGTCTCCAGGATACAAGAAAACAGATTGAAGCTCTTGAGAAACAGCTGGAAGAAGAAGTTGCCCGTATTCAGACATTGAAAGCTGAGTTAGAGGCCCAGCAGTCTGAACTTCAGGGGTTACTTGATGAGAAAGCTGCTTATATTCAGTCTTTGAATCAGTCAATTGCCTATACGGAAGAGTATATAAAAGAGATTGAACAAAACATTGCTGATGAAGAGCAGGCATTAGCCGAAATTGAAGAACAGATTCGTGCGGCAGCCGAACAGGCGGCACGTGAGCAGGCAGCGCGTGAGCAGGCGGAACGTGAGGCAGCAGCATCTCAACAGGGTTCCTCATCCGGATCAGATGATTCCTATGACAGCGGCAGCAGTTATGTTCCAAGTATTCCGGATTCAAAACCGGCTTATGGTTCATGGGTATGGCCAAGTGATACATATTTGTTAACAGATACATTTGGTTATCAGGAATGGCGCGGTGGTATTCATAACGGTATTGATATTGGAGCTTCTTATGGAGACCCGATTTATGCAGCTGCCAGTGGTACCGTTTGGATTGCCGGCTGGAGCGACAGTGCCGGAAACTGGGTCGTTATTAATCATGGCGGCGGAGTATTAAGTGTTTACATGCATGCATCTGCGCTGTATGTAAGCTCAGGTCAGTATGTAAGTGCCGGTCAGACGATTGCAGCGGTAGGTAATACAGGTTATTCCTTTGGTGCACATCTTCATTTTGGTATCATGGTCGGTTCTTCCGGCGGTTATGACGGATATTGGGTAGATCCATTGGGATATGTAAGCCCGTGATAAAAAGATTATAATTATACGTATAGTGGGACAGAATATGTAAATGTTCAGAGCCAAGCAAAATTTCATAAAACAGGCGTAAAGTGCTTGCATTTTCAGGGCTGTTTTTGAAATTTTATTTGGCGGATACGCCACACCGACGAAATGCGAAGCATTTTGGAGGTTGGCTCTGAACAATTACGAATATTTCTGTCCCTTTTGTTTTGGAAACTTTTGTGTTTTCTCTTTGCAACTTAACCTTGACAGGTGTACAATAGGATAAAAAAAATAATGTGAGGCCAGAAAAATGAACAAAAAAAATATTGTCAGTTTTATTGCAGGTATGGCAGTAATGGGAGTTATAGGTGTTGGCATTAATGGAGTCACGGGGAGTAACGCAGTATCTTCCTCGAGACTTGGAGAACGTTATGAAAAAATTGAAAAGAAACTGGATACTATTGATAAGACGATCAGCGATTACTATTTGAATCAGGATGACATCGATCTTGATCAGTTGGAGGAAGGTATTTACGCAGGGTATGTAGATGGTCTTGATGAGAACTATACAACGTATTATACAGCCGAAGAATTTGCAGATGTAATGGAAGCATCTTCAGGGAGTTATTCCGGGATAGGGGCCTATGTTTCACAGAATATGAATACGGGCATTATTACTATTGTCAAGCCTTTTGAGGGTTCTCCTGCTGAGAAAGCCGGCATTCAGAAAGAAGATATTTTGTATAAAGTTGAAGGTGAAGAGGTGACCGGTCAGGATCTTACAACGGTAGTCGCAAGACTTAAGGGTGAAGAGGGAACTATGGCAAATATAACGATCTACCGACAGTCCGAAGATAAATATATTGATCTGAGTGTAGAGCGGGCAGTGGTCAATGTTCCGACAGTGGCGCATCAGATGCTTGATAATCATATTGGTTATATTCAGATCGCAGAATTTGAGGAAGTGACGGCAGAACAGTTTAAAGAAGCTGTGTCTGATCTTCAGGAACAGGGTATGGAAAAGCTGATTTTTGATCTCAGAGATAATGGCGGCGGCCTTCTTGATAGTGTCTGCGATGTTCTGGATACAATACTGCCGAAGATGATGCTCGTATATACGGAAGATAAAGACGGAAACCGAAGAGAAGAATGGGCAGAAGATGATGAAGCTGTTGATTTACCAATGGCTGTATTGATCAACGGAAACACAGCCAGTGCATCTGAGATTTTTACAGGTGCATTGAAGGATTATGACAAGGCTGAGATTATCGGAACGACAAGCTATGGAAAGGGAATTGTGCAGTCGATTATCCCATTTTCAGATGGTTCAGCGCTCAAGGTTACATCTTCGAAATATTATACACCATCAGGAATCTGTATCCATGGTGTTGGAATCGAACCGGATCAGACAGTAGAATATGACAGGACACTCGAATATGATAACCAGCTTCAGGCGGCTATTGATTACCTGAATGAAAAATAGGAAGGGAGAAAAATTATGGATAAATTTGTATTGCACTCCGAATATAAACCTACAGGAGATCAGCCTCAGGCCATTGAACGGTTGGTTAAAGGCTTTCAGGAAGGCAATCAATTTCAGACCTTATTGGGTGTCACCGGTTCCGGTAAGACGTTTACAATGGCGAATGTTATCCAGGCTTTAAATAAGCCAACATTAGTATTGGCCCATAATAAGACGCTTGCTGCACAGCTTTATGGTGAATTCAAGGAATTTTTTCCGGAGAATGCAGTGGAGTATTTTGTGTCCTATTATGACTATTATCAGCCGGAGGCTTATGTACCTCAGACAGATACGTATATAGCGAAGGATTCAGCGATTAATGATGAGATCGACAAGCTTCGCCATTCGGCTACTGCGGCTCTGACAGAACGTCAGGACGTTATTATTATATCCTCCGTTTCCTGCATATATGGATTGGGAAGCCCGATTGATTATAAAGAAATGGTTGTATCACTGCGTCCGGGAATGGAAAAAGACAGAGATGATGTGGTGCGTAAACTCATTGATATTCAATATGAACGAAATGATATGGATTTTAAGAGAGGTACTTTCAGGGTCCACGGAGATGTGCTTGAGGTCTATCCGGCAGCAGCAGAGGGAGAAGCTGTGCGTATCGAATTTTTTGGAGATGAGGTGGACCGGATTACATCCTTCGATCCTCTGACAGGTGAGGTTAAAGCACGCCTGGAACATGTGGCTGTTTTTCCTGCTTCACATTATGTCGTTTCAAAAGAGAAAATGGATGCTGCTATTGTTAATATTGAGGCAGAGCTGGAGGAAAGGGTACAATATTTTAAAAGTGAGGAAAAACTGCTGGAAGCTCAGAGAATTTCAGAGAGAACGAATTTTGATATTGAGATGATGCGTGAGACAGGATTCTGTTCAGGAATCGAGAATTATTCCAGGCATCTGGCGGGTCTGGAAGCCGGGGCAACACCCCACACGCTTTTGGATTATTTTCCGGATGATTTCCTTATTATTGTGGATGAATCCCATATAACGATTCCTCAAGTGCGAGGTATGTATGCCGGTGATCAGTCCAGGAAAACCACCCTGGTGGATTATGGCTTTCGCCTTCCGTCTGCAAAAGATAATCGTCCGCTTAATTTTCAGGAGTTTGAGAGTAAGATCGATCAGATGCTTTTCGTTTCTGCTACTCCGAATGTGTATGAGGCAGAGCATGAACTGCTTCGTGCAGAACAGATCATACGTCCTACCGGACTTTTGGATCCGGAGATTTCAGTGCGTCCGGTAAAAGGTCAGATTGATGATCTCATCAGTGAAGTCAATCGTGAAACAAAACAGGGGCATAAGATTCTGATTACAACGCTGACAAAACGTATGGCTGAGGATCTGACAGATTATATGAAAGAATCCGGGATACGTGTAAAATATTTACATTCGGATATTGATACGCTGGAGCGTACTCAGATCGTTCGTGATCTGCGAATGAATGTGTTTGATGTGCTTGTAGGTATTAATCTTTTGCGTGAAGGGCTGGATATTCCGGAGATTACCTTAGTAGCCATACTGGATGCGGATAAAGAAGGCTTTTTGCGTTCAGAGACATCCTTAATTCAGACGATTGGACGTGCGGCGCGTAATTCAGAAGGACATGTTATTATGTATGCAGATACGATGACAGATTCCATGAAACGGGCTATTGATGAGACGAACAGACGTCGTAAGATTCAGCAGGAATATAATGAAGAACACGGTATTACGCCGCAGACGATAAAAAAAGCGGTGAGAGATCTGATTGCTGTGTCAAAAGCAATTGCAGAGACAGAGAACCAGATGGCGAAGGATCCGGAATCCATGACACGGGGTGAATTGACAGCATTAATTAAAAAAGTTGAAAAGCAGATGAGGTCAGCAGCAGCGGATTTGAATTTTGAACAGGCAGCAGAACTTAGGGATAAAATGATTGAATTAAAAAAAGCTCTGGAACAAATAGATTAATAGAGAACTGCGGACATGCTCAACAATGGAAGAAATGTTTCTTTTGCTGAAAAAGTTTGAATTTTTTAAAAAATACTCTTTACAAATGGGTGAAGACCTGTTATAATAACAAAGTACTCAGTTGAGAGAACATTGAAAGAGAAAATAAATAAAAAATCTCAAAAAAGTACTTGACAGAATACATCTTACAATGTATAATGCAATTGTTGAGCAAATGATGGGCTGTCGCCAAACGGCAAGGCACTGGACTCTGACTCCAGCATTTGAAGGTTCGAATCCTTCCAGCCCAGCTAATATTCAGGCATTTTATTAAGGGAAACTTTGATAGAATGTCTGATTTTTTCGTATACGGACATATTGAGCCTCAAGAAATGAGAGATGATATTTGGGAATCCGTAAAACATGAGAGTGTATAGAATAGGAGCAGATTATGATACGTTTAGGGGAAAAACAGATTTTAAAAGTGGTTCGTATGAAAGAATTCGGGATGTATGTCGGTGATGAGAAAGAGGCTGTGCTGCTTCCGAGAAAATACGTTCCGGCGGGAACAAAAGTTGGAGATAGTGTGGAGGTTTTTGTTTATCGTGATTCCAGTGACAGGCTGATTGCTACGACAGAAGAGCCGGCTTTACAGTTAGGGCAGGTGGGCTTGCTTTGTGTCAAAGAGACAGGACAGATTGGGGCATTCCTGGATTGGGGTCTGGAGAAGGATCTGTTTCTTCCATTTAAGGAGCAGACGGTACAGCTTCGTTCGGGAAAAAGTTATCCGGTTGCATTATATATTGATAAAAGCAGACGCTTGTGTGCGACGATGAAGATTTATGAATATTTATCTTCAGAAGCACCTTATGGTAAAAACGATATGGTTGAAGGCATTGTGTATCAGGTTAATCCGAATGTGGGTGTTTTCATCGCTGTGGATAATAAGTATCATGGAATGATACCTAAAAATAATGTTCACGGTCGGTTTCATGTCGGCGACTCGGTAAGAGCACGAGTGGTGTCTGTCCGTGAAGATGGAAAATTAGAACTTAGTACCCGTGAGCGTGTTGAATTTCAGATATCAAAGGATGCGGCTGTAGTCATGGATGCGCTTCAGAGTTATGATGGCATTCTGCCGTTTTCTGAAAAAGCATCACCGGAAGTTATTGAGCGTGAATTGAATATGTCGAAAGCGGCATTTAAAAGAGCCGTTGGACATTTGTTAAAAAAACAGTTAATTACAGTGGATCAGCACAAGATTCGTATAAAATAGTCATATTGAACCGGTAATCGGATTTTCTATTGAGAAAAGGCGATTATCGGTTTTTTCATGTCAATTTTATGAAATAAATGTTACAAAAAAATTACAATATTTATTGACAATGCAGAAAGAGTTTGCTAGAATGATAATCGTAATAAAAATGTAATATATTCCGTTGAAATGTAACAAAGAGTTTACAAGAATAGTAGTTCTAAAATTAAGGAGGACAAACCATTGGGCAAATTTAGATTGGCACCATGTATTTTTACTATAGCGGCAGCAACTGTTTTATGTACAAATCCGGCAGCGGTCCATGCAGCTCCGATTAAGACAAATTATAATATTTCTGTCAATGATCTGGATATTCAGGGAAAGATTATTTATACAGCTGCGGAGGAAGTTGCTTCTCCATTTTATAAGAAGGGCATCTCGATGGCCGAAGATTGTGTTATGATTCGAAGAGAGCCAAGTACAGACAGTGAAGCTGTGGGAAAACTTTATGGTGGTGCAGGATTTGAAGTTCTTGGTAAAGTGGATGGATGGATACATATTCGTTCCGGTGCCTGTGAAGGTTACGTATCGGAGGATTATGTAGTAACCGGAAAAGATGCTGAGCAGGTTTCACTCAGTATGGATGCAATCAGCAGCTATGCGAAAGTGCTTATGGACAATGTGGAGATTAAAGCATCTGCATCAGATGCTTCGGAAGTTCTCGCTACTCTGGGAGCTGATGATGTGATCGATGTTATCTCGGCAATTCCCGGAACAGATTGGACAAAAGTTAAAGTTGATGGCACTGAAGGTTATGTAAAGAATCAGTCTGTGGAAGTCGGCGTAAACTATGAATCTGCCATTACGATGGAAGAGGATGAACAGCGCCAGGCAGAGATTGAGGCTCAGACAGGTGCAGGCGAGACACAGCATCAGGAAACTTCCCAGCAGACAACAGAAGAGACAACGGCATCTCAGGAGCAGCAGACAGAATCCTACATTCAGGAGACAGAGGCACCAGTTCAGGAAACGGAAGCACCTCAGGAACAGCAGACAGAATCTTATGTAGAAGAGACAGAAGCACCGTCTCAGGAAACAGAGGAAAATTATACACCGTTATATATTCAGGATGTATGGGAAACAGTGTGGACAACAG
>JAEDDO010000163.1 GCA_016298055.1 Frisingicoccus sp. | reverse complement strand
GTTTCTTTTTCGTAGGTTCTTTCAGGAGCTTCTTCTGTCATTAAAGCTTTCATGCTGAGGCTGAGTTTGCCTTCTTTTTTCTGAATAACTTTAACTTTAACAGAATCACCGATCTGAACAGCATCGTTTGGTGTCTTAATACGTTTTGTACTCATCTGGGAGATGTGTACAAGACCGCTGAGTCCGTTTTCAAGACGAATAAATGCACCATAGGAAGTGATTTTTTCAACAGTCCCGTCAAAAATGTCACCAACAGAAACGGCATCGATCTGAGCTGCTTTTTCAGCTGCTGCCTTTTCCTGTTCAACAACACGGCCGGATAATACAAGACGTTTCTGTTCCGGATCAACGGTAATGATCTTTACATCGACTGTTTTATTCAGCCATTCGTTTAAATCTTCGACATAGCTTGTGGAAAGCTGGGAAGCCGGGATGAAACCGCGCACGCCCTGAACATAGGCAATAACACCGGCATTAACGACACCGTTGATCTTAACGGATAAAATCGTATCTTCATCCATCATCTGCTGTAATTCTTCCCATGAAATTTTTTGTTCTGTAACATGTTTTGTTGATTCACTCATATTTTCACCTCATTATTCTTCACAGGTATCGGCAGACATTTTCGTAGGATCCATTTTTACATATTCACGATTAGGCACAACCTTCTCTGTTTCTTCATCATCGAACATATCGTCAAAATCATCGTCAAAATCATCATCCCAAGTGTCATCGAAGTTATCTGAAGCTTTTTTATCCATGATATCTTTAACAATGTACACGATACTTCCGATAGCGATGGCGGTGGTTAATGTCCTCAAAATAAATTTAAAAACTTTACCTATCTTCATAAAATCACCTTCCTGTTTTTTTCTCACATATAGTTAGTATTATATAGTATTTTTGTTAAAAAATAAAGATATTATTTACTTTAGCCAGAAAAATTATTAGAATAGAAGTGACTATTAGAAAAAAAGAGGTTTTTATGAAAAAAATATTAAAAGCAACAGGTCTTTTTAGTTTGTTTTATTATGCTCTTATTATATCCTATGCAGGAATTCAAACAACATTCTCTGTGTTTTGGTTATTTTCAGGAACAATTTTTATCGGATTATCCGGGCTTCCAAAGCGAATACTCGGATGGATAAAGTATCCGATGAGTATTTTTTTTGCATTGTTTCTATTTCAGGAATATAAATTTTTATCAATGGCCCGGTCAAAACCGGAATCGGGAGCAGACTATGTGATTATTCTTGGTGCTCAGGTAAAAGGAAGGCGTCCTTCCCGGTCTCTGCTCAGACGAATTGAGGCGGGGGCTGCTTATTTGCATCAGAATCCTCAAACACGGGTCATTGCTTCCGGAGGCAGGGGAAAGGACGAAGAAATAACAGAGGCAGAATGTATAAAAAATACTCTGATTGAGATGGGGATTTCCGAAGATCGTATTTTGATGGAATCTGCATCTGTGAGTACATGGGAAAATCTTCAGTTCTCGATGAATATTGGGGGAGATGATAAAAAATATGTCATTGTGACAAATGGATTTCATCTTTATCGGGCGGTCAGAACAGCCGGGATGATCGGCATGTCCAAGGTTTCGGGAATGGCGGCAAAATCAGAGCCGGTACTGCTTCTGAATTATTATGTCAGAGAATTTTTTGCGTATATCGCATACAGGAGGCGGAGAAGATGATTTATTTAACATCGGATATTCATGGATGTTTTAAAGAGTTTAAGCGTATGCTGGAATACATACATTTTGGGGAGGATGACTTTCTTTATATTATCGGAGATGCAGTTGACAGGGGTGATGAGCCGATCGCTGTTTTGAAATATATTATGGACCACCCGAATATGGAACTTTTGCTCGGTAATCACGAACTTGGCTTTTTATGGAATGTTTATAAGAATACAAGTGACTTAACGGATGAACAGGTGTTTTCATTCTGGATCGGTCATGGGGGTAAGGAGACTTACGAACAATATAATGAGCTGCCGGAGGAAGAAAAAGCAGAGATTGTGGACTATTTGCGAAGATGTCCGAAGTATAAAATCATAGGAAAAAATATACTGGTACATGCGGGTATTTCAACAGATCACATACAATATGATTCACTGGAGGATCTGATGCGGCAGCAGGAGGATTTCCGGATGTTCTGGGAACAGAAAAAGTTTTACGGGCAGCCCCTTGATCTGGATGATCCGGAAGTCAGGGTCTTTTTCGGGCATACTTTTTCCCTTATTATCCGTGAAGACCGGGGAGAACCGCTGGATTCCACGGAAATATGGAAGGACAAGAACCGCATTGGACTTGATTGCGGGTATTCCTTCGGCGGAAAGATGGTCATCTACTGTCTGGATACAGATTATGCCTATTATTTGACAAGTTCAGGACAATTTTACTCAAAATTGGAAAAAAACTAGAAAAAAGACTTGCTTTTTCGTAGGATATCGTGTAACATTGTTCGAGTACACACAAATGTATTTTTCAGACGGACATCTGAATGACATAGAGTAATAAACATAAAAGGAGATACTACAATGGAAAAGAAATTAAGAGTGGGAATACTTGGAGCGACAGGAATGGTAGGACAGAGATTTATTTCTCTTCTTGAAAATCATCCATGGTATGAAGTAGTTGCAGTTGCAGCAAGTCCGCGTTCAGCAGGAAAGACATATGAGGAAGCTGTCGGTGATCGCTGGAAGATGACCACACCGATGCCGGAAGGTGTTAAAAAACTGAATGTTATGAATGTGAATGAAGTTGAGAAGGTAGCTGCTGAAGTTGATTTCGTTTTCAGTGCTGTAGATATGACAAAAGAAGAAATCCGTGCGATCGAGGATGCCTATGCAAAGACAGAGACACCGGTTGTTTCCAACAATAGCGCGCATCGTTGGACTCCGGATGTACCGATGGTCGTTCCTGAAATCAACCCGGAACATTTTGCAGTAATCGAGCATCAGAAGAAACGTCTCGGTACAACCCGTGGTTTTGTTGCTGTAAAACCAAACTGCTCAATTCAGAGCTATGCTCCGGTTCTTACAGCATGGAAAGAATTTGAACCGACAGAAGTTGTGGCAACAACATATCAGGCTATTTCCGGTGCCGGAAAAACATTTAACGAATGGCCGGAGATGGTTGGCAATATTATCCCTTATATTGGCGGAGAGGAAGAGAAGAGCGAACAGGAACCTCTCAGACTCTGGGGTGAGATTAAAGATGGTGTGATCGTAAAAGCAGATGCACCTGTGATCACAACACAGTGTATCCGTGTGCCGATTTTAAATGGTCACACAGCTGCCGTATTTGTAAAATTTGCAAAGAAACCTACAAAAGAAGAATTAATTGATCGTCTTCGTAAATTTAAAGGAGAACCTCAGGAATTAAATCTTCCAAGTGCTCCAAAGCAGTTTATCCAGTATTTGGAAGAGGACAATCGTCCACAGATCAGCCTTGATGTCGATTATGAAAACGGAATGGGCGTTTCTGTCGGAAGACTTCGTGAAGACACATTATATGATTATAAATTTGTCGGCTTATCTCATAATACGATTCGCGGTGCAGCCGGCGGAGCTGTACTTTGTGCAGAGATGTTAACTGCAAAAGGCTATATTCAGCCTAAATAAGGATATCGGAGGAATAGGGGAATGAAAGTAGCATTTGGCTGCGATCATGCAGCGATTGATCTTAAGAATGAACTTCTTAAATATTTAACAGAGAAGGGCTATGAATGTATAGATTTCGGAGCACAGGATCCGAATGTGAAAGTGAATTATCCGGAGCCTGGGTTAAAGGTTGCGGAAGCGATCATGAGAGGCGAAGCGGATAAAGGTGTATTGATCTGCGGAACAGGAATCGGTATTTCTCTTGCAGCGAATAAAGTGCCTGGAATTCGTGCGGCTGTATGCAGTGAACCTTATTCTGCCAAGATGACGGTTGAGCATAACAATGC
>JAEDDO010000162.1 GCA_016298055.1 Frisingicoccus sp. | reverse complement strand
ATTTTTTGTCCGGAAGGGAATATACTTTTTACGAAAAACAGATGAAAAAAATACCGACTAATGTTAAAATAATCCTATCACACAAAAGGAGCATTCCAATGAAAAAGATTGTAAAACGTATACTTACCCTGATCATTATCCTGATCCTAGCCGCTGCAGCCCTGTGGGCCGCCGCTTATTTTCACCGTTCAGACCCAAAGAATATTATACACTATGAGACAACCAATCCTTTTATCAATGGCACCACCCAGATTTCCGCTCACAGAAGCGGCAGCGGCATCATGCCGGAAGAAACACTGATGGCCTTTGAAAATTGTGTCAAAAACGACAGTTTTTCCGTTGACTTCTTTGAATTTGACCTTCATATTACAAAAGATAATGTCCTCGTCCTTCTCCATGACGATGAGCTGGACCGAACATCCGATAGTGAGACCGTTTTTGGAGAAACCGGTGTCCGCCCGGAAGACAAAACCTATGAAGAACTCCGTACATTAAATATGGGAGCTAAATTTGTCAACGAAGAGGGTGAGATGCCCTATGCAGATCTCCATGGAGATGAGGTACCCGACAATTTAAAAATACTCAGTCTGGACGCGATTCTTGATTACCTTACCGCCCATGACGATTATAACTATATTATAGAAATAAAAAACGAAGGCGATCTTGGGAAGAAGAGTGTCGATCTATTATATGCCACATTAAAGGAACGTGATCTTCTGGATAAAGTTATTTTCGGATGTTTTATTTCAGAAATATCGGAATATGCAGATGCCACCTGTCCTGGAATGATCCGATCCGCCTACCCGAGCGAAGTGAGCGAATTCTATTTCGCATCCCTCTTCAATCGTTCCGATTATGAACCAAAATTTAAAGTCCTTCAAATACCTTTTGCAAGTGCAAAAAACAGCTACTATATAAATCTTGGCACCGCCCGCGTCATAAATTATGCGCACAAACATAATCTTGCTGTTCAGTACTGGACCGTTAATAAAGAAGAACATATGGAATATCTGACTCGACTGGGTGCTGACTGTATCATATCCGATTACCCGGACAAATTGTATACGGTACGTGAATCCATAGAATCCGAATAAAAAATCCGCAGTTTGCTTTCTCTAAAGCGAGCTGCGGATTTCTTAATTACTTTCTATTGGATACCCGGGTGCGGATCAGATAAATAATTGCTGTAAATCCAAAAAACAAAAGGCACCCGATCGTCACGCCGGCCATATTTAACTTAACATCATCCCAGTGATAATGCCGTCCCTGAATGAAAGGCTTCGTTACCTCATCCATCCAGGCAAACGCATACAGGAATGGCACGCCCAACAAAGGATGTATTCCTCCGGCAGACAAAGTCATCAAAATCAGTATCGTCATTATAACAAATAAAAACACATGGGCATATCGCCTCAGCCAGACATTTACTGCCTCCGTATCCGGATTTATGAAAGACAGCCATCTTGCCAGATTCATGCTGGTTTGTGCTGTATGCTCTCCATTTTGATGGGAAAGCCATGTCATAATAATAAACGACACTACAGATATACATAATAAAACATAAAAACGTTTCGGCAAACCGGTTACCTCCATCTGTCTACTTCACATCACGTCTGTTCAAAATAACCGAAGTGATCAGCACAAATGCTGCTGAATAAATAAGTGAGATAATCACACCCCGTATAAGAACACCCGGTTCGGATTTTAAAGTGAGAATCGAGTTCACCCCATCCGGTGTAAACAAAGAAACATCGATATCAAGTCCGCGAATTGCCATATTTATGAAAGTGTTGATGGCTGAATAGACAATTCCGATAACTCCAATACCCCAGATCACACTTACACCAAGCGCCAGCGAACGACTCCTTGTCAGCATGCAGATGCACAAAATAATCGAATCAATTGCCATGTACAAAAGAAACTTGACAAGCCACACAAAAATCGTATACAGAACAGGGCCTTTGATCAATACGGAAGACATAAATGCCATTCCTGCAATGGCAGACACGATCGTATATACTAAAAATATTGACGCATTGATCACTGCGATCCCACAGAATTTTGAGACAACAAGCATGCCTCGATTTGGAACAATACCGGCGATATTCTTTATAAATCCGCCGGACTGCTCCTCATTGACAAACAGAACAGTAAGTACTGTAGAAACCAAAAGGCTCAAACTTTCAAGGCCGATCACAATAATCTGTCCAATGGAAAATCCTTTTCCAATCCACATCTTTATAATAATATTCATACTCATATCCTGTATTTCAGTTCCGGAAAGATGTATGACCGCTCCCATGGCACCGACAACCAGAAGCGGAATAATGATTGAAAAAAGAAGCCCTACTTTAAATGATTTTGAGTGTACCAGTCTGTAAATATCCATTTTAATTAAATCCGTCATTTTTTCTGCCTCCTGTAAGTCCGAGATAATACTCTTCAAGAGATACTCCCCGGGAAGTGATTTCCTTCACCCCGACACCGCCGTAAACCAGTTTTTCCACAATTTTGCTCGTATCCAGAGACAGATCCCCAATGCGAAGACAATCCTCGCCCATCTGTGAAATATCCGTAATACCGCCGGACTGCAGAATTTCTTCAGCTTTTTTATTATCATCCGTCCTTAGTATAATTGCCTCACTGCATCGCTCTTCAAGCTGCCGGGCAGTCATCTCATCAATTAAGCGTCCTTCATGAATAATACCATAGGAATGGGCTATCTTTGAAAGCTCATCCAGAATATGGCTGGAAATTAAAATCGTAATATTCTTTTCCCCACTCAGCCTTAAAAGAATTTCGCGTATTTCCGCAATCCCCTGAGGATCAAGACCATTGATCGGCTCATCAAGAATAAGAATGTCAGGATTGCCCGCAAGGGCAAGCGCCAGTCCCAGACGCTGTTTCATTCCAAATGAAAATTCTTTCACCTTTTTCTTTCCTGTCTTTCCCAGCCCTACAAGTTCCAGAAGCTTTCTCATATAATTCTTATCATTTATACCCAAAGCCATACACTTAAGCTTTAAATTCTCCAAAGCAGACCTGTTCGGATATAACCCGGGCGTCTCGATTAAAGCTCCCACCTTCGAAAGCTCACTTGAAAGTTCCCTTCCGCTTTTTCCATTAATCGAATAAGATCCCGATGTGGGAATCGCAAGCCTGCTCAACATCCTCAACACTGTCGTCTTCCCGGCGCCATTCCTGCCGATCAGGCCATAGATCTCCCCTTTTCGAATATGAAGATTCACTTTGTCAGCAGCAACTACACTTCCATACCGTTTTGATAAATTATTCGTTGTCAGAATATACTCCATGTCTTCACTCTCCTTTATTGTACGGGTGTCCAGGGGTGTCTGTGGGTTTAAGAAGGACACAGGAGGCGCCCTGCTCTATCGACATCTTCTCCAGAACTCTGTGAAAAGCAAGCTGGATCGAACTCCGCGTCACCGTCTTGCTTCCTTCTTTACGGGAAACAACCAGTTCACCACTATAATTTCCGTCTCGCCTCTGTTTTACAATATATGAAAAAGGCAGTCCGGAAGCCGTATAAAAGGGATAATCCTGAAAAGCGATCACGGCCTGCCACAAAAGCTCATCCACACACTCCCATTTCGAGGCTATCTAAAGGGTGCGTTCACAGCCGCCAATATCAGCTATAACCTTGTCTCCCGTACACCTCTGGAAGCCATCCGGATCTGTAAAGCCACCTTTTTTCCCGGAAACATCCCACCGAAAACGTCCGGCTTTATCTCCCTCAAAGTTAAAGTAGATGTCAGGGTCTTTCAGGCAGGTACCGTACCTTCGATACCATTCCGGATAAAGTACGGACATATACTTATCCGCAAGACGAAAAGCATCACATTGCTCATTCTCACCAATGGCACTGATCTGAGGTCCGCCGCCCGGCTGCCCGGTCCGGCTGCTGCTCGGCGTCGAATGAAGTATAAGCACACTGCCATCTTTACATGTTCCAAGAGATATCCACACATGTCCCCGGATACTCACAACATCTCCCGGC
>JAEDDO010000161.1 GCA_016298055.1 Frisingicoccus sp. | reverse complement strand
TAATAATTGGTATATGCCAGGAAGGGAGGAGTATTAAATGGAGATTAAACTTCATTATGTAGAAAAAGGCTCCGGCGAGCCGTTAATCTTATTGCATGGAAATAGTGAGAGCAGTTCTTATTTTATTCATCAGATCAGCTATTTCAGTAAAAAATACAGAGTCATTGCCATTGATACCCGCGGCCACGGATGGTCTCCAAGGGGAACAAAACCTTTTACGATCACTCAGTTCGCAGAAGATCTCTATGATTTTATGAAGGATCGGGAGATTGAGCAGGCAAATATTCTGGGATTTTCTGATGGCGGAAACATCGCGCTTGTTTTTGCTCTGAATCATCCGGAATGTGTCAAGCGTCTCATTCTGAATGGTGCAAACCTGTATCCTGAAGGTGTCAAAGAAAAAGCACAGCTTCCGATTATGCTGGGCTATAAGATTGCCGGAAAATTTTCAAAGAAGTACCGCAGAGCACTGGAAAAGAAAGAAATGCTGGGCTTAATGGTAGATGAGCCGAATATTCGTCCGGAAGAACTGGATAAGCTCAATATGAAAACACTGGTCATTGCAGGAACAAATGATCTGATCAAAGAGGAGCATACCCAATTAATTTATGAAAGTCTTCCGATGGCCCGTCTTGTCTTTATTAAAGGGGATCATTTTATTGCGGCAAAGTGTCCGAAAGCTTTTAATCGGGCCGTTGAAAAATTTTTACATGCATAAAAAGTGATGAAATATGTCGAAGATTGTTTGATATGTATTCTTTTCTGAGCATAAGATGACAAAGAAAATGGGCTGTGCTATATTATTCTAGGTCAGCAGGGAGGTAACGTATGGGATGTATTTATGATGCTCTGAGAATATTAGGTATTCGACGGACATACAAGGGGTATTATTATGTTGCGGAGGCAATCCAACTGGTTATGGAGGATGCGTCTCTTCTATTATATATTTCTAAATCACTGTATCCGGAAGTTGCCAGACGCCACGGCACAAGCATCAATTGTGTTGAGAGAAATATTCGCACGGTTGTCAATTCTTGCTGGGATAGTGATTACGTTCATGTTCTGGAATCTATGGCCGGAGGAAAACTCTATCGAAAACCAACATCTGGTGAATTTATCGACATATTATCAAGTTATATTTTAACGGAAAATGTTTCTGCATAATGAAAATATGGTATACTATCTTCATAATGTGCAGATTAATGGAGGAAATTTATGTACGATATTGTTATTGTTGGTGCCGGAACGGCAGGACTGTCTGCAGCAATTTATGGTGTGCGTGCCGGAAAAAAGGTTCTTGTACTGGAAGGACAGAATTTTGGGGGGCAGATCATTAATTCTCCGGAAATTGAAAATTATCCGGGAATAGCAAAAACATCCGGATTTGAGTTTGCTTCCGGTCTTTATGAGCAGGCATCAAATCTCGGGGCAGATATTGAATTTGAACAGGTAGTCGAAGTTGAAAAACATGGGAAAGGATTTATTGTTCATACAGGAGGCAGACAGATTGAATGCCTGGCTGTCATTCTTGCCACAGGTGCTAAGAATCGGCCGCTTGGTGTGGAGAAGGAAAATCAGTTGATCGGTATGGGCATTTCATATTGTGCAACCTGTGACGGTGCTTTTTTCCGGGATCAGAAAACGGCTGTTGTCGGCGGAGGAAATACAGCTCTGGAGGATGCGGAATTTCTCAGCAATTTTTGTGAGAAAGTCTATGTTATTCACAGGAGAGACGAATTTCGCGGTGAACAGTGGCTGTCGGATAATCTCAGAAAGAAAGACAATGTTGAATTTGTGATGGATAGTGTTGTCACTGATATTATCGGAGAGAATGGTGTTCAGGGTGTAATAATAAAAAATTTAAAGACGGGAGAAGAAACCGAACTTTCGGTGACCGGACTTTTCGTTGCCATTGGTCAGATGCCGGATAATAAGGCATTTGAAAAGTTAGTTGACTTGGATTCCAGTGGATATATTCAGGCGAAAGAAGATTGTAAAACAAGCTGTGAAGGTATTTTTGCAGCCGGTGACTGCCGGACAAAAGGGGTGCGCCAGCTGGCTACGGCAGCTGCTGATGGTGCGGTAGCGGGATTGGCTGCATGTGAGTATATAAATAAAAGTCAATAACAGATAAAAAATCGTCTGCCCATACATCGGCAGACGATTTTTATTAAGAAGATTTTCTGTGGCAGGAGCGGCATGCACTGATGGAAGTGGCCGTGCCGCCAAGAGATGTTTCTCTAAGAGATGCCGGAAGAGATCTTCCGACGTTATACATAATTTCAATCGCTTCGTCAACAGGCACCACATTGGAAATACCGCTCAGTGCGATTTCGGCACTGATTATGGCATTGGATGCGCCCATGGCATTCCGATTCTGACACGGAACTTCGACAAGGCCTCCGACCGGGTCACATACGAGTCCGAGAATGTTGATCAATGCAAAGGATGCGGCATCCAGGCACTGTTCGGGACTTCCGCCCATAAGCTGGGTTATTGCGGCTGCTGCCATGGCACTGGCAGATCCGACTTCCGCCTGGCATCCGCCTTCAGCACCGGCAGTAGTGGCGTTGCGTGTAATTAAATAGCCGACAGCTGCCGCTGTATAAAGTGAATTTATAATGAGAGAATCTTCAAGATCATATTCTTCCTGAGCCGCACAGAGAACACCGGGAATTACACCGGATGAACCGGCTGTCGGAGCGGCAACGATCAGTCCCATAGAGGCATTGACTTCAAGGACACCGACGGCATAAGTTATGGCCTTTGAGATAAGTGATCCGCATATATTTTTGCCGGAAAGGCGAAGGGCATTTAATTTCTTACTTTCTCCGCCGATCATGCCGCCCATGCTGGTCAGATTTTCATTCAAAGCACGATGAATGGACTGTTTCATAATGGTGTAGGCATGTTCCATCTTTTGGGTGACAGATGCAGGATCTTGTTCCAGATACTTTGTTTCACGCAAAAACA
Organism: Frisingicoccus sp.; assembly: GCA_016298055.1. Classification (GTDB taxonomy): domain Bacteria; phylum Bacillota; class Clostridia; order Lachnospirales; family Lachnospiraceae; genus Frisingicoccus. The sequence continues at coordinate 1,096 of JAEDDO010000161.1, read as the reverse complement.
TTATCTGGGAGATAGACATATGATGTGTTTGACAGAGCTCGAGAAGTTCTTTTCCGTGTGTAAAATTCATTTCGAAAGCCTCCTGTTTTATATAGCCGGTACAATAGTAGCATCGATAATCGCTTCATGGCACTTGAGAACACTGGTGATCGAAGGATTAATATCCGAATCCACTTCGATGATGGCGTAGGCAGAGTCACCTTTTGCCTTGCGGTAAACCTTCATAAAAGCAATATTCAGGTCGATACCGCTGCAGACGGTTGTGATATAGGCGAGAACGCCTTTCTGATCCTTGTGGTGAACGATGATCGTCGGATAGGCACCGGTAAGTGAAATATCTATGCCGTTTAATCGACGTATCAGTGCATTCCCGCCGCCAATGGATTCACCACGAAGAGAGATGATGGTATCCTGTTCACAGTGAAGGAGAATATCCACTGTATTCGGATGGAGGTCTTTCTCAACTGTGTTTTCGATAAATTTATATTCAAGACCCTGTTCTGCTGCAATTTCAAAAGAATCCCGAATACGTTCATCATCCGGAAGAAAGCCAAGAATTCCTCCGACAAGTGCACGGTCTGTACCGTGGCCTTTGTAAGTCCATGCAAAAGAGCCGTATAAAGTAAAAGTCACGGAAAGAATTTTTGAAGGTGCAAGTTTGCCGGCAAGATGGGCAATACGCAGAGCTCCTGCGGTGTGGGAGCTGGAAGGACCGATCATATTTGGTCCGATAATGTCAAATATACTAATATCATTCATAAAATACTCTCCTTTTTTATATTTCTATGATATACTAAAAACAAAACAAATAAAAGCTAAATCTGTTATAAAATATACAGGGTACTCATAGATTGGTACTCAGGGGGGAAAGAATGTATCAAAAAGTTTTAACCAAACCTCGAAAGTGGGATGAAAGGTCGCTGGCGCTGGCCACAAAAGAAGAACTTGCTGCAGATCTTTTACTGCGCAAAGCCCAACTGGCAAATCGCAAGAAGATAATTTTTCCGTGGGAGCTGCATGCGAGAAAACAGGAATTATACTGGATCGAAGTTGTGAATAAAGAATTGAACCAGAGAAAAGAATGGATTATGGAGGT
>JAEDDO010000027.1 GCA_016298055.1 Frisingicoccus sp. | reverse complement strand
TAGTCAAAGATGCTTGCGATATCTTTAATCATCGTATCATCTTCCATAGATACGGTTTCATCCATCTCATCTTCTGTTTCCTGAGCAAGTTTTTCTTCTGCTTCCTTTGCTGCATTTTCATATACAGGTTTCGCTGCAGGAGCCGCATTGACAACAAGTGGATTGATTTTGGAAACTTCAATATTGAAGGCATCGCTGCCCAGCAGTTCCAACTGGGAAGCTGCCAATGATTTATACTGGGCTTTGTAAGCTTCATAATTCTGAAGAAGTTTTACAGTTGTGGAACGGAGATTTTCAAGCTCTTTCTTTGCATCAGCCACAATAGCTTCTGCTTTAACCTGTGCTTCCTGTTCAATAACGGAGGCATTCAGTTTTGCTGAAGCGATAGTTTCTTCGGATGTTGTCTCGGCAAGAACAAGTGCCTTCTGTAAAGATTTTTCGATATCTTTATAGCGTGTTAAGCTCTCGCTTAAAAGGCTTACTTTGTTTTTTAACTCCATATTCTCTCTGTATAAAGTTTCATAATCGGCATAAAGGTTTGTCAAAAAGCTGTCGACGTCTGCCTTTGAATAACCCATACCGGATTTGAAAGATTTTGATTGTACATCAATTGGTGTTAACATAGAAACTCCTCCTATACATATTTGTGTATTTCAACAATACACTTGTTTTTTTTGGATTTGCTGTTACTATCTATAAAAATAAATTTACCTTTGTGTCGGACAGATATATGATCACCGTCTTTTAAAGAGGCGCCATTGGAAACATTCAGCCGATTATTAATAAATACTTGTCCGCTTTCAATCAGGCTGCATGACTGGGAACGGGACAGATGAAAGGCCAGGCTGATCACTGCATCCAGACGCAGTGAATGGACACTTCCCCGGATGATCTCAAATTCGGGTTGGATCACATCTTCCAGTTCTTCCATCTCAGTTACGATCACATGTGTGTGACGGACCATACGAAGTTCTGATATGATAAAATCACTGACACGATTCAGGCACAGAACAAAGGCTGATGCGTCTTTTACAAGTATATCTCCGATGCAGCTTCTTTCAAGTCCGAGACCGAGAATACTTCCGAGAAAATCTCGATGTCCCAGATTCTCACTGTATTTCGGATGAGCGGGCGTAATACGCAGCCATTTTACAGGAAAAGATACTTCTGTTTCTGAAAAGCGCGCGATCTTTCGTTCTGCCAGTTCATACCCTCCATAAAGCACAGGCGGCAGAGGACCGCTAAAACGGCTTAAAAGGAGACTTTGTTCATTCATATCCAGAAAATCTGTAAAACACGGTCTGTTCTGAACATAAGCCCTCTCAGATAAATCATTAAAATGCTGTATAAGCATCTGTTCTTCTTTCGTCATAGCCCTACCTCAAAGCGGTGCATAACTGGGATGCATAAAGTACAATAAGATACAGCAGGATCGGTGACAGATCGATACCGCGGATATTCAGCACAGAATGACTCAGAAGCAGCTGTATCGGTGCAAAGAGAGGCTGCATAAGTTCTCTCATCATCCCTTTTATTTTTAAAGGGAGAGGCAGCCATCCTGCAATAACATAAATAATAATTGCATAACGAACAATCAAAAGAAACCAATAGAGGACACTAAGAAAGTATATAGACACTTATGTCACCTCAAAATGATGAATCACCGAAGGAAGGTATGCGGATACCCGATGAGATGATTTCTTCAAAATCTCCGGAAATCTCAATGGACTGAGGTGTGATTATAAAAATAAAATTGGATATCTTTTCAATGTGTCCGGACATGGCATAGCAGGAACCGGATATAAAATCAATAATGCGCTGAGCAAGTGATGTATCAATACCTTCCAGATTAACGACCGCTGCTCTTCCGGATAATAAAACATCACTGATGGTACGTGCGTCATCAAATACAGTTGGTCTGAGGACACATACCTCATTTCTTGGAGAAACTGTTTTGATAGGAACAATCTTTCCGTGTGATGAAGATGATCCGGATTTCTGTGATGGAGCCGGCCGGAAAACTTTGTCTTTGCCTGAAGATTTTTTTGTTGATGTTTTGGTTTCCTTTTTTGTTTCGGATGTCTCTTTAGATTCTTTCTTGAAAGATTTCTTTTTTACAACCGGTGCCGGTATATCATCTAAATCATCGTCAAATTCATCATCATAATCATCATAGTCATCATACTCATCCTCATAATCATCATTTAATCGAATCATATTGAGAAATTTGTCAAAACCTTTACCCATGATTAATCTCCTAACTCTATATTCTATGATATTCGGGTCAAAAGTTTTGACCCTATTTGGTATATATTCTTTCACCAAAAATGCCGGTGCCAACGCGCACCATGGTAGCGCCCTCCTCTATGGCAACCTCATAATCTCCGGTCATACCCATAGACAGTTCGCTCATAATAACATTATCAATGTTTTTTTGGGCAATGTCAACAGCTAATTGTTTTAAATTTCGGAAATAAAGCCGATTATCTTCCGGATTGTCCGTAAAAGGGGCAACTGTCATGAGCCCTTTAATGTGAACACGGTCAAGACGGGCGATGGATTCAACCATCTGTGTGACCTCTTCTGTACTCATACCGAATTTTGAAGTTTCCTCAGCGACGTTGACTTCCACAAGAATATCAACATCCACATTTTTCTTGATGGCTTCCTGGCTGATTTGTTCAGCAAGACGCAAGGAATCCACAGAATGGATCAATTTAACTTTGTCAACAATGTATTTTACTTTATTTCTCTGTAAATGGCCGATCATGTGCCAGTTTAAAGGTTCTTTGATCGTTTCAATTTTATCACATAATTCCTGAACCTTATTCTCGCCATAATCTATGATGCCGGTTTCCATGACTTCGCGTATATCACTGACAGGTTTTGTTTTGCTGACAGCGATCAGGGTAACTTCTTCCCGCTTTCTTCCTGCCCGCTCACAGGCTGCCTGGATTTTGGCTTCAACATCTGCAACATTTTCTTTAATCATAAAATCATCTCCTAATGTGAATTGTTCAGAGCCGGACATCCCGGAGGATGGCCCAGAACAATGTTCTTAATAAACTATCTGATTTTCTGTAACAGAATCACTGTTCAGAATGATGTTATCATAAAGTGCCACACTGTAATTTAAATTTTCTTCAACAATACAGTAGTCATTGTTTTGATGAAGAATGTGGACAATCTCAAACTGAGTGTATCCTTTATTGACGTTATAGACACCGTACAGACTTCCGGTTGCACCGATACGGAAACGTTCTTCGCCATCTCCTGCATTCTCTTTACCGATATAATCTCCGAGAGAGAAATCATCCGTGCTGACATAAAAATAGGAATCATCCTTATAATAAATACCGCTTGTCCTGAAATCAGCAACAATATTGCCGTTTTCATCTGTTTTTTCACAGTAAAAACCTGTTTCATAGGATCTGTTGTCGACGATCAGGTACTGAATAGGAATCTGGTAAAAGTCCTTTTGTACAAGAGCCGTTGTCGGAATTTTAAGCCCGGATGCCCTCTTATATACAAGCTCGATATCAATATAACGTTCAGAAATATACCGTACCATATAATCATTCAGACTAAGTACACCATAGCTTCCGTCGCTTCCTTCATGAATATAAAAATCAGCAAGCGTCTCGATATTATCTTTTTTGAAGGTAACATTGACGGAGGTTAAATCGGCAAGCTGCTTTGCCTGTTCACTTGTCAGAGGGATTACAATCTGCCATTGATGATCTGAGACAAGCTTGTAGGCCGGCTGACCGGATTCAATGTAAGTAAATGGATTGATCTGATGCAGTTCATAGCCGCTGCCCGATAAGATGGTTCTATTCACTGTTTCGACGCTGAGATTTTCATATCCGTCATAACAGTAGGATACGGTTCCGCTGTTGGGAGCCGTTACGACCTGACCGCTTGAAGTATTCGCTTCATAGTTCCGTATCTCTGCCGCACTGACCATCTCTGTCGCGAGACTCTGAAGAGACGCATCCAGAGAATAAATCTGACTGAATTGACTGTCACTGTAGTTTTTTGTAAAAACTGTGATATAGTCACGCAGTTCACTGTAATCAATGGTATAATTTCCGGATCCTCCGGATGTATTTTCAGAAGGCGGATTTGCATTCAAAAGATAGACTTTTCCGTTACTGGATGCCTTGTCTCCTTCGCCTACATAGTAGTTGATATATCCGTTTCCGGCAGCATTGACAACCTGCTCATCGCGCAGACAGATGCCCCGGAAAGAATCACTGTTCACGATCTGGCCTTTTTCAACACGGCAGACGGAATTGTTTTCTTTCATCAAATTGACGACGATGGTTATTGTAAGATAGACAAAAATAATCGAAAATACAATAAATCCTATATTTAATTGAAAATTATATTTTTCTTTTCCTTCTTTCATTGTCTGATGAATACTCCTTTATAATGTCATTCTCATTCCTGTCAAAATGCTTTAGGGCCGGTCCGTTCATATAGGTACATTGCTTCCCCTGAAAGCTGTCTGCTTCTGCCATATAGGTATGAAACTCATCGAGAAGCTTCCACCAGCTCGTCTGCCAGTTGCAGAAGATCGCATCTTTTTCCGGAATACGGCTGAATAAACGTTCAACGGCAATGTCCGGGCGAAGATACTCGAGAAAATAACGAAGTCTCTGAAAGTAATCGGTTTTTGAACAGATTTCAAAGCTTCCTTTTTCATAGTCTTTGGCCATCTCTGTTCCCTTGGCAATATACAGAGAATGAAGTTTGACGAGATCATTTCCTGTGACAGAAAGAATCTTTGCCGTCTCAATCGCATCATCCGTAATATCGCCCGGAAGATTTAAGATGACATGTGTACATAGAGAAAAGCCACGTTTTTTGATCCGCATGCATGCGTCGATATATTCGGCCAACCCGTGCCCCCGGTGTATGCTTTTTAATGTGTGATAGTTTGCCGTCTGAAGCCCGAGTTCAATCGTAATGGCAATATGTGTACACATTGAAAAATGAAGCAGGCGGTCCAGATAATCGTCGCGGATACAGTCCGGGCGGGTAGAAATTGCAATTTCAACAATATCTTCAATCTCTGCAGCTTCCTGCAGATAGGACATCAGCTGCTCCAGGGGCATAAAAGTATTCGTATAGTTTTGAAAATAAGCGATGAATTTTGTAGCTTTGTAGCGACTGCGTATATAGGTTTGCGTCTGTATCAGCTGATCGCGTACAGAAACCCGGGAATCCATTGCTTCAAATCCTGTGCCCACATCCGAACAAAAAGTACATCCCAGACCTTCAAGCCGGTTCGGACATGTGATCGGAAGATTTACAGGAAGTTTATAAACTTTTTCATGATAATGGTTTTTTAAGTATTCGGAATACTTATAGTAATAATTTTCTTTGCTCATATCATAATATTATATATGCTTTTGTGAAATATTTAAAGCCTAAATTCATTTTTAATGTATATTTCACAAAAAATTCGTAAATAATAGGGATTATATAGGAGGTGGAAATATTGGAGCGTAACTGGTTAGATGTTGTCTCTTTAATTTTAATTATCATCGGTGCAATTAACTGGGGACTGATCGGATTTTTTAATCTGGACTTGATTTCTATGATTTTCGGCACAATGTCCATGATTACCCGAACTATTTTTGCAGTCGTCGGAATTGCAGGCATTTATTCACTTGTGCTGTTCTGGAAATTGAAAACAGAATAGATACCAACGTTTTTATTGTATAGGAAAGTTTTTCGAACTTTCCTATACAATAAAAAAGGACTCGAACAAATATGTCCGGAGTCCTTTTTATCATTATAAAGAAATAACGATATTATCTTTGAATTCTTCAGGTAAGTGTTCAGCATCAACAGAAATACTGATAACAAAATTTACATTAAATCTGGATGAGATATCATTCAGTTTGGAAAGAACAAAACCAATGTATTCATCAGATACGGAAGAAATTGTTAAGAAGCTGTCTAAATACATAGATTCTAAGTCGTGATCCTGAGAAATAAGACCACAGATAAAACCTAAGAAAGCATCATATGTATCTAATGGATATTCACTGAGGTTGATCAGACGGATACGGTTGCTGAGTTCGTACATATGTTTATTGTTTTTATCCAAATAAACAACATTACCGTTTGCCTGTTTAACTTCATCGTTCGCTTTCTGGATTAAATATTTTGTTTTACCCTTACCTTTTACACCTGAAATAATCTGTATCATGTTGTTCTCCTCCTCTATATGTCCCTCGACTTATTCGAGTAATAAGCTTACATCCATTATAGTATAAGATGACTGAAAATTCAATCTTTATTTAGGAATTTTATTTAACAGGATATTCATCTCGGAATATAATTCATCGCTGTCATCCGCACCGAGAATTACCGAGATATAACCCTGGCTGTTTTTATCTACATCATAAAGAATCAGGCAGGATCCGGCCTCGTCTGTGGTGCCTGTTTTCCCTCCGAGAACACGTACGCTGTCCGGATAATCGTAGGCATCAACAAAATACTGATTCGTTGTGGTGTAGCAATTTTCAATGATCTCTCCGGATGCATCCTTATATGAAATGCTGTATGAACGCTGACGGATCGCATCGATAAAAGAATCATATTTTAAACATTCGTTAAAGATTAAATAAAGGTCGTAAGCACTTGTGTAATGATCATTGTCATGAAGACCGCTTGGGTTAACGAAATGTGTATCGACACAGCCAAGGTTTTTTGCTTTTTTGTTCATCATATCGGAGAAGCCTTCGATACTGCCGCCGATATGGATAGCCAGAGCGTTGGCTGCATCATTTCCGCTATAGATCAGAAGACTGTAAAAGAGCTGTTCAACCGTCAGCTCGTCTCCCACATTGAAACCGCAAAGCTTAGCACCGTATTCGGTGACGACCATATCTTCCGTGAAAGTTACTTTGTCAGAAAAGTTGGCTTTCTCTAAGGCGATCAGTGCCGTCATGATTTTTGTGACACTTGCAGGATAAACACGGTCAAATACATTTTTGCCATAAACATTTTCAAGTGTATCTATGCCGGCAAGAAGACCTGTTTTTGAATCGATTTGATTGGTATCTTTCTGATTCTCAAGTAAATTTTCTGAGGAAGTATCATCCACTCCTTCTTCTGCTTCTGTTGTCTCTGCGCTTTCGTCTTCATCGGATGTGGAACTTTCCTCTTCGGTTTCAGATTCCTCTTTTGTTTCTGAAACTGAAATTGTTTTTTCATTTTTTGGAAAAACAGCAAGATTTTTTCCGAAAAATTCCCAGTCATCTTCCTGATTAATGTTAATGATAAGTGTCTTTGTCGAAAGAGCTGTATTTTTATAGTCTTTCACAAGCGTTCTGGAAGATGTGCAGCCGACAAGTGTTCCGGTTACGAGAAGAAGCAAAGGAAGTATTCTGATTTTTTTCATTTTTTCGGTACCGTCCTTATCTAGTATGTTTTACGTATTTGTATAGAATATTATTTGTAAAATTCACGCCAGTCGAGATCGCCTCTGTCAAGGGCTTTGATCAGCAATTCAGCCGTAGCTACGTTTGTAGCCAACGGGATATTGTGACTGTCACATAACTGTACAAGTTTATGTACATTGTTTATTCCTGTAAACTGTTCCGGATCACGCATAAAAATAATCAGATCAATATCATTATTTTCAATCTGAGCACCGATCTGCTGTTCGCCGCCAAGTGTTCCGGCTAAATATTTGTGAACCGTCAGGTTGGTCACTTCTTCGATCAGTCGTCCGGTTGTTCCTGTAGCAAACAGTTTATGCTTCATAAGAATACCTCTGTAGGCAATACAAAAATTCTGCATAAGTTTCTTTTTGCTTTCATGTGCAACAAATCCAATATTCATAGTACTTACCTCCTGCCTTTTTGTAAATCAATGTTAATAACCAGTCCGATGCCTGCCATGTTGGCCAGCAGGGAACTTAAACCATAGCTGATAAATGGTAATGGCAGACCGGTGTTTGGAAGAAGATTGGTCGCCACACCTATATTTACAAAGGACTGAAAGGCGATCATGGAAGCCACACCGCATGCAATAAGACGTCCGCTCATCGATGAGGCATTCCTGGCGACTTTCAGGCATTCATAAACAATCAATGCGAGAAGAAGAATGGTGATACAGCTGCCGATAAATCCCAGTTCTTCACCGATAACTGAGAAAATAAAGTCTGTCTGCTGTTCGGAGATAAAATTTCCTCCTTTAACAGATGTAAACGTATTGTTATTGTATCCCTTTCCGGTAATCATACCGGAACCGATGGCCATGACCGAGTTGTACTGCTGGTTGGCGGTCGTCTGCTGATAATCCGATGGATTTAAAAAGGCCAGAATACGATTAAGCTGATATCCGTGCAGCAATATCTGGAAAGGCTGCTGGATATACCAGACAAGAAAAGCGATAACAGGTACAGCGAAGAGAAATACTCTGGCAATAAACCTGTAGCTTAACCCACCGCAGAAAATCATCATAATAAAGATAAATAAGTAAACAAGTGTGGTGGACATATTCGGCTCCTTGTAGATCAGAAATACAGGGATAATGTAAATGATACCGATCAGGATGAGTGTTCTCAACTGACTGATCCGGTCTTTTCTCTCGACGATCAGGTGGGTAAGAACAAGAATCATCATGATTTTGGCAAATTCACTGGGCTGAATCGTTCCAAAAGAGCCAAGGGCAAACCAGCGTCGGGCACCATTGACATTAACACCGAATAAAAGTACGGCAACGAGCATGCCGACGGCTGCAAGGTAGATCGGCAAATGAAACTGCAGAATAAAATTATAGTCTATAAAAGAGACAATAATCATCGCGATAAAACCGATAATCATACCTAAAAACTGTTTTCTTGCATAGCCGTTGGCAGCACTTTCAATAACGAACAAGCCGAAAGTTGTTGTCAGGATGATCAAAATTAAAAGACGCCAGTTGTATTTTTTTAAATTGTAATTTAAAAATGTAAATCGATCTTCATATAAGTTCATTAACAAATCACCTTGTTTATTTCCCTGAAGGGTATTTTTGCCACAAGCATCATGGAGCCCTTTTTCGGACTGTCAGATTCGGGCTGAAGAATGTTGACTTCCATATGTTCGATATCAACTTCCATGTATTTCGAAAGCGTCAGCCCGATATCGCCTTTTATTCCATTGATCAAGTCTGCGGAACAGTCGGCCCGATCCGATATAAGCAATGTTTTCAGACGTTGTTTGGCTATTGCACCGGATCTTTTTTCTTTTCCTGAACCAAATAGAGAAAAGAATCTCATAAATCATCTACCCCCTTACAAGGAAGCGGGTCAGCCGTTGAAACCAGCTTGTCTGATAGCGCGCGGCCAGCAAAGGAACATCTTCTCCGAGGAGGCGCAGACAAATGTTGGCATAAGCCTGTCCGGCCATCGTATGGCGGCCGACGAGAGGCTCTCCCTGATTTGTGGAGACGACCACATTCTCATCATCCGGTACCGCGCCGATCAGATCAATAGAGAGGATGTCAAGAATATCTTCTAATGACATCATATCACCATTTCGTATCATGTCAAAGCGAAGACGATTAACGATCAGATCCATTTTCCGAATCTGTCTGGCTTCAAGGAGTCCGATGATCCGGTCCGCATCCCGTATGGCAGCAACTTCCGGTGTCGTTACAATAAGTGCCCTGTCGGCACCGGCCACTGCATTTTGAAAGCCCTGTTCAATACCTGCAGGACAGTCAAGGATGATATAATCAAAATCATCCCGCATCTGTTCGACAAGTTTTTTCATCTGTTCGGGAGATACACTGCTTTTATCTCTTGTCTGGGCTGACGGAAGAAGAAACAGGTTTGGATAACGTTTATCCCGGATCAATGCCTGTTTAAGACGGCAGTTTCCTTCGATAACATCAACCAGGTTATAAATAATACGATTTTCAAGTCCCAGGACGACATCCAGATTTCTCAGGCCGATATCCGTATCCACCATGACCACTCTTTTATTCATCTGGGCAAGACCCATACCGATATTTGCTGTTGTTGTGGTCTTTCCGACACCACCTTTACCGGATGTGATAACAATGACTTCACTCATAGCGATTACCTCCAATGGATTCCCTTTTTATTATCAGGTTATCATTGGTATATCCGATTAATCAGAAACGGTGTTTCCGTCAACATTTGCAGCCTGTCGTTTTCCGTTGGAAGCTACATTTTCGTGGAAGACATAGGAAAGCATATTTTTTGCCACGCTTCCCGAGTTATAGGAACCGTATCCAAAAGGAAGAACGACGGTAACCGTAATCTGTGGGTCATCATAAGGTGCAAAAGATACAAAAAGTCCGTGATCCGGCCGCTTTTCATTTTCCTGAGCCGTACCTGATTTGCCGGCAACCTCAATATCCAGATCTGCGAAAACAGAATTAAAGGAGGAATTGCCGATAACTTTATACATGCCTTCAAATATTGCATTCCATGTGGATTCTTTGAAGTCTATGTGTTCGATGATCTCCGGCGTGTAATCCTTGATCAGCTGGTCTTTTGAATTGGTCAGTTTATCAAGGACTGATAAATTATATAAATCTCCCCGGCTTGCAACGGCCGTGATATAGCGCGCCAGCTGAGAAGGTGTATAACTGTTGCGGGCCTGTCCGATAGCTGAAAGGACAGGGTCCATATCGGACATATTCGGGTCCGATTCTTCAAGCTCAATGCCGGATGTACGGTCAAAGCCAAACAGAGCCATATAATTTCGAAGTCTCTGAATACCATATTCCGGATTATACTTTCCGTTTTGGTCCTGTCCGAGGCGATAGCCAACCTCATAGAAAAAATAGTTACAGGATTCTTTGATGGCATCGGTCACTTCAATGGAACCATGGCTGACCTGAGTAGACCAGCAGCTTGCCGATGGCTGGACTTTATCGAAAACAATAAGGTCCGTGATATAGGTATCCGGTGCGATCACACCCTCTTCGAGTCCGGCAGCAGCCGTGAGCATCTTGAACGTGGAACCGGGAGCTGTCTTTTGCATCGTCGCTCTGTTATACAGAGGAAGAGACGCATTTTCAAGAAGGGATAAAAAGTAATCGTCATCATCGATTCTGTTTGCATCATAACTTGGGTAAGATACAAGGGCGAGTACTTCACCCGTCTTTGGATCGGTAGCGACAAGAGATCCCGAACATGGATCAAGGGCCAGCATTGCCGGTGTGATCTCAAGATTTTGTATCTTTATACAGATAAAATTATAGGCATCAATGACGCCGTTGACAAGATTTTCATAATCTCCGTCCTTCTCGAATACGTTTTGATCGTAGAGGAGCATGCAGATCTGATCTCCGGTGATCAGGCCCTGTTCCAGCATGGAAGTATAGACGATCTTCGAGAAACTGCTGGTTTCCGACAACTCAAGAAGTATAAACTCGGTCATGGCAGAATAAATTTCATCGGATCCGAGAAATACTTCGCTGATATCCAGAGCAGACAAAGATACAGCACCTTTGCCGATGGCATAATGGAGATAATCATAGAGGCTTGTCTTACCTGTTACCCACTGTTGATAGATCTCATCATTAGAGGATAAACTGGATGAATCCAGTATACCGTTATTAGTAATTATATTTTCAATAAGTTCAATATATTCCCGTTCAATGACACTGCAGTCATTATAACTGTTACGGTTTGAACCGTCTAAAAGACGGCGTATGGAGTCAAAGCTGGAATTCTCCTGAGACTGATAAATGGCATAAATACTTTTTTCAAGTTCTGTGGCATCTTTATCTTTGAGATGATCCAGATCAATAATGCCGTTTTTGATCAAAGCGGCATAAACCTGATCAATGCTGATACCGTTTTCACCGCCGGAAGTCAGTTTCTGAAGAAGAATGCCGGCAATCTCCTCTTCTAACAGATTGTAAGCCTGTATCTGATAATCCTTGTCAATGGTCAGATAGAGATTATTGCCCGGTGACGGTTCTGTTCGCTCGGCAACTTCAAGAATGCTTCCGAGACTGTCCACATATACGGTCTGTTTTCCTTTTTCCCCGTGAAGTTCGGATTCAAAGCTTTTTTCAAGTCCGGTCTTTCCGACAATATCGCCGGAAGTGTAGGTTGTATCTCCGGCTTTTTTACGTTCTTCAAGTTCTTCTTCCGAAATTTCACCACAGTAGCCGGTAATATTGGAAAAGTATACACTGTCTTCGTACTGGCGGATATAGTCCTGTTCGATGGCAACACCCGGGAGCTCAGCGGTATTTTCCTTGATCTTTGCCACAAGGGTATCACTGACATCGGATGTGACCGTCACGGAGAGGTACTGTTCGTAACGCTTCATAAAAAGTTCGTATCGTACGGCGGCAATCTTCAGCCCTTCCTGTAAAGAATAGGAATCATCGATACCGAACATGGATGTCGTGTCATCACCGTGAAACATATAATCGACCAGTTCTTCTACAGTGACAGATTTTTGCTCTTCAGAGAGCTGGTCAATAGAATCTTTACCGTAGACATTACGTATAAAACGCAGCCGCGAATTCCCGGTGGATGTAAATTCCAAAGTTCCGTCCTCATAACAGCGGATCGGTATATTATAAATAGCTTCATAGCCCGAATCTTCAATCAGCCGGATAAGATGGGCAATCATGTCATTTTTCTGGGCATTCGTTTTTAAAAGGGAATTGTCCTCAATTGTGATGGAATTGGCCAGACGGTTATAGGCCAGTACTTTGCCGTTTCGGTCATAGATCGTCCCTCTCGAACTTGGAAGTTCGGTATCCTTTTGAATACGATAGGTAAAACTGTCAAAATATGTCTGCCCTTCTATGACCTGAAGAACAAAGACACGCTGGACGAGCAATGCAAAAAGAAAAGTGAAAAGGGCACCGATCACAAAGATTCTGGATTTTGTCAGTTCGCCCAGGGTGTTAAATATTCTTCTCAATGTGCTTTTCACTTCCTTTGGTTTCTATTTTTTTATTAATAAGACTGATCATGCGGAAAATAAAAACAGCCAGAATGACTGTATAAATTGTTTCAGGAAGGATGATCTTTCTGAAATAGAATAAAAAATCCATGCGGCCCCGTGTCAGAAAACTGAAAAGATATATGAGGATGCCATAGAGCATATCCGACGCTCCGATAATGACGATCGGAAGCGTCATATCTTCTTCATAAAAAATCTGCTGAACATAACCGGCCATGTAACCGATGACAGCCAGAATCAGTGCATAAAATCCAAAATACATGGCATACATGGCATCGATAAGAATACCAAAAATGAAACCGATCAGGCAGCCTTCCTTTTTTCCGCGGATCATACCCACAGAGACGCTGCATATAATAAAAAAATTCGGAAGAATACCGCCAAGGGTCAAATGGGTAAAGATGCCTGTCTGAAGGAAAAAAGCGGTAAAAATCATGAGTACATAAAATATGAGACGACGCATGCGTTACTCCTCCTCTTCCGCTTCCGATGCAACGAGGTCAGCTTTGAGCTGGGTAATGATCATAACATTTGTTATATTGTCAAAGCTCACTTTCGGAGTTATATGAGCATTCTGGAACAGATTCGAGTTATCCATTGTCACATCACTGATATAGCCGATAACAAGACCGGGCAGATATTTGTCACTGATATAAGAGGTAACAACTTCATCGCCGGCTGTGACAACGGCGTCTTTTGAAATCATCTCCACATCGAGAAGGCCATCCTGGTAAAGCTTCAGATCTCCGTTGACGATGCATAATTCGGTAGACTTTGAAAGCATACCGCTGACACTGCTGGTGTCATCAATGATCGCACGGACAGAAGCATTGTGTGGAGAGACATCATAGACGATGCCGACAAGACCGTTATCATAAATAACATTCATATCTTTTTTGATGCCGTCTTCGCTTCCTTTATCGATAATAAAATTATGATACCAGTTTCCCGCATCTTTACTGATGATACGGGCACCTACCATATCATAGTCCGGGTAGACTTCTTTCATTTTTAATAAATCTCTGAGGGCATCAAGCTCGGAAAGATTATTCTCCATTGAGGAAATCTTTGCATTGAGCTGCTCGATCTGTGCCTTGAGTGCTTCATTCTCAGTCACAAGCTCATCAACGGAGCGATTGTGTTCGCTGCGCTCGCTGATCCACTGCCCCGCACTGTTTAGTCCCTTCTCCATAGGGACGATCATGGAACGTATCACTTTTTGAGGGTTAAAGGAACTGGATCCCCTTAAACTTACGGCAATAAAAAACAGACAGAGACAGATAATGAACCACAAAAGATAGCGAGGTTTTATCTGCTTCTTTTTATTCTTATTCATAGATTTTCCTTCTTTAACTAAATATTGCTTCCTTTACAGAAAAAGCCATCCGTTTGAGTTTGTCGCCCGACATGATGGCACCCAGGCCAAGGATGACACTCTGATCCGGATACTCCGACATGACAACCGGAAGGGATAGGGCCCTCTCAATATATAACTGAAGATGTTTCAACCGGCTTCCTTCGCCGGTGACAATAACACCGGAAATGCTGATTGAACGGGCAATCTCCGGAGGTGTATGTTCAAAAAGTTCCCGGGCAGTATCTGTAATCTGTGACAGATACTTTTTTATTGCCTGATGAATCAGAGAAGCTTTAACATCTGCTCTGGAAGGCAGACCCGAAATCAAGTCTCTTCCGGGAACCGTCAGCGAGGCTTCACTGGAATCAAAAGCCGATCCGAGTTCGAGCTTTAACAGCTCAGCTGTTTTCTGACCGATGAGAAGGTGACAGTTTTCCTTCACTGCGTCACAGATCGCTTCATTCATAATGTCACCACCAATCTTTAAAAGGCGGCTGGAAACAATACCGCCAAGAGCCAGAACGGATATCTCAACAGTTCCGGCACCGAGATCAATTATCATGGTTCCGGGAGAATGAAGAAGATCCACATGCTCCCCGATGGCAGCGGCCACAGGCTTTTCAACGATAAATAAGTCTTTTGTTTTAAATTCCGAACCGGAGGCCAGTTCAAAAAAGGCACGTTTCTCCACTTCTGTAATATCTGAAGGTACGGCAAAATAAAATTCGTTGCTCCGTATAAAACCGTTTGAACATTTAATCTTTCGAAGAAAAAGATCAAGTAAAAGTTTCATATCTTTTAAATCTGCAATGACACCCTTTTGGATCGGGCTAAATACCCGGATATTCCCGGGAGAACGTTCATATATGGCATAGGCGTCATCTCCGAAAGCGGTCATCTCCGTCTTTTTGCGGATAGCGATCATATTCTTTTCTTTCAGGACACAACCTGAGCCTTCTTTATAAATTTTTATACTTCCTGTTCCCAAATCAAGACCATATTTTTGTACAGCCATGGGACTCTCCTTTCATAAAACTAAAGATGTAGATAGCCTTCAGCTTTCAAACTTCTATAATCACTGTTTCCCACAATAATGTGGTCAAGCAGTTGTATACCTAATAGTTCACCGGATTCATAAATCCGGTGTGTTACAGTTAAATCGGCAGAGCTTGGGGTCGTATCCCCGCTGGGATGATTATGTATTAGAACGATTGAGACAGCACCGGCCCGCAAGGCTTCGCTGAAAATATCCCGGGGCTCTGCAATTGAAGCGTTTGCTGTTCCCTTTGAAATAAGACGTTCACCGATCAGATGATTTTTTGAATCAAAAAGTAACAACATTAAATGCTCCTGCCGATAAGAACGGAATTCTGCCATATAATATCTGGCAATCGATTCAGGAGAACAAAATGATATCTGTTCCCGTGCTTTTAGTTTGGACAGACGTTTGGAAAGCTCACAGATCGCGAGGATCTGTATGGCTTTGACATCACCTACGCCCGGAATATCTGTCAGTTCTTTTTTCGATAAATGATATAATTTCTCAAGACCGATGCCGGGAATGTCCAGATCCAGTATCTCTTCCGAAAGGCATACGGCACTTTTATTCCGGCTTCCGGTGCGTAAGATCAATGCCAGAAGTTCCGCATCACTTAGTTTATCCGGACCGAAATGCTCAAACTTTTCCCTCGGTCTCTCCTGCATATTCATCTCATGAATCAATGGTTTTTTTGTGTTCACAAACATCCTCCTTTTATTGAATATTGAAAAAAGGCGAATGCTTTACATAAAAATAAACAGGTACACAGATTTATACTACCATAAATCGTGTACCTTGTATACATTAAAATCTATGAATAATCTGTGATTTGTCGACAATGCCGGCCTCTACCAGTTTCTCAAGAGACATCATAATTCCAAATTTGGAATGATACCAGGTGATGCCTCCCTGGAAATAAACCGCATAAGGCGGTTTGATCGGACCGTCCGCACTCAGTTCAATGGATGAACCCTGAACGAAAGCTCCGGCTGCCATAATGACATCGCTGTCATACCCCGGCATAGCCCATGGTTCCGGATCGACAAAACTGTCAACAGGGGCTGCGGCCTGAATGCCCTTACAGAATTTGATCACACCTTCCGCTGTGCCGAGAACGACAGCCTGAATAATATCATGGCGGCTCTCGCTTCCGTTAGGAACGACTTCAAAACCAAGTCTTTCGTAAATATTTGCTGCGAAGATGGCACCTTTCAATGCACCGGCAACGACCTGAGGGGCAAGGAAAAGTCCCTGATAAAAGGCCTGATTGACACCGAGACTGGCACCGAGTTCTTTTCCGAGTCCAGGAGCTGTCAGGCGGAACGCTGCCCGTTCCACACATTCTTTTTTGCCGACGATATAGCCTCCGATCGGAGCCAGACCGCCGCCCGGATTTTTAATGAGGGAACCGACACACATATCTGCTCCAACATCCGTCGGTTCAATTTTTTCCACAAATTCACCATAGCAGTTGTCTACCATACAGATGACATCCGGTTTGATGGATTTGACAAAACGGATCAGTTCTCCGATGCGCTCAACAGACAGTGTGGGACGGGTCTGGTAGCCCTTCGAGCGCTGAATGGTGACGAGTTTTGTCCGTTCATTGATGGCTTTTTTTATATTTTCAAAGTCAAAATCTCCGTTTGGGAGAAGATCTACCTGGCGGTAAGTTACGCCGTATTCAGCGAGAGAACCGGTCTGGGGACGGATACCGATGACACCTTCCAATGTATCATAAGGTTTTCCTACCGGTGAAAGAAGTTCATCTCCCGGGCGGAGATTTCCGGAAAGGGCAATCGTCAAAGCATGCGTACCGCATGTGATATGCGGACGTACAAGGGCATCCTCCGTGTGAAATACATCCGCATAGACCTTTTCTAAAGTATCGCGTCCGAGATCATCATAGCCATATCCGGAGGAAGGCTGAAAGCATGCCTCGCTGACATTGTTTTTCTGCATGGCCATCAGGACCTTCATCTGGTTATATTCAGCGGTTTCATCAATTGTTTTGAAACGGTCTTCAAGTGTATTTTCGATTTCTTTGCAGAAATCATAAACTTCCGGCAGGATTCCGGCAGATCGGTACATTTCTTTCATTGTTCAAAGCTCCATTCTGTGTGTAGTGTATTTAAAATATGATTGAGAATTTCTTCTTCTGTCGTCCATCGGGTCTTGTCAAGCCAGCGCACATCCCTCTCACGCCGAAACCAGGTCAGCTGACGTTTTGCAAAGTGGCGGGTATCCCGTTTAAGAATATAGATGGCCTCATCCAGAGAACATTTGCCCTGGAGATAAGGCACAATTTCTTTATATCCAAGTCCCTGCATGGAAACTAAATTAGGATTATAACCCATATTCAGAAGATTGTCTACCTCTTTAATGAGTCCCTGTTCGATCATCTCATCGATTCTTCTTTCAATCCGGTCATAGAGGACCTGACGGTCATGTGTCAGAACGAAATAAAAGAAATCATAGGGTGACGTTTTACTGCGTTCTCTGGCATTATGAACAGAGATTTTTTCGCCATGCATTTGATAGTATTCCAAAGCACGGATCACGCGTTTAATATTATTGCTGTGGATCTGTTTGGCGGATTCCGGATCCACCTTGCGAAGACATTCGTGAAGATAGTCATTGCCTTTTAAACGGGCCAGTTCTTCAAGTTCATGGCGTATAGACATATCCGAATCTTCTTCGGAAAAATCAATATCATATAAAAGTGCCTGGATGTAAAATCCTGTTCCGCCCACAATGATCGGAATATGACCTCTTTCGTAAATTTCTTCTACTGCTTTTTTGGCAAGATCTTTAAACATGGATACGTTAAATGCTGTATCCGGTTCTAAAATGTCAATCAAATGGTGCGGTACACCCTGCATTTCTTCCGGGCGTATTTTTGCTGTGCCGATATCCATATATTTATAGACCTGCATTGAGTCGGCCGATATGATCTCGCCCTTCACTGCTTTTGCAAGAGAAATGGAGAGTTCTGTTTTTCCAACGGCTGTCGGTCCGGTTAATATAATTAAAGGTTTCATAATACTGTCCTTCTTTATACAATTCGTTTGAATTTTTTTTCTAATTCTGTTTTTGTCATTGAAATGATCGTCGGGCGTCCGTGAGGACATGTGTAAGGGTTTTCTGCCTGAAGAAGTTCTTCAATCAGTGCATCTGCCTCTTTCGTGGAAATCCGCATATTACCTTTCACAGCCGCCTTACATGCCATGGTGGCAATACGGTCAGCGATAAAATCTGTCCGCATACGTTCGGATGCGCCCGCAAGTGTATCTAAAAGTTCAGTGACCATATCTTTTCCGGTGAAACCGTATAAATCCGACGGGATTCCACGGAGTGCATATTCCTTTCCGCCGAAGGATTCGAATTCAAATCCCATCGCTTTAAAATCTTTCATATGGCGTTCAAGAAGCTCTGATTCTGTCATTGTCAGGGAAAGGATCATCGGCGGCTGCAGCATCTGCACGGACGGTTTGTTTTCTTTAAAGCGTTTCATCAGTTTTTCATAGAGAACTTTCTCGTGGGCCGCATGCTGATCGATAATAAACATTTTTCCGTCATATTCAACGATCCAGTAGGTGTCAAATACCTGTCCGACAAGTTTATGTTTCGGACGGGCTTCTTTTGTGAGAAGTCCGGTTTCAAATAATTCATACTGGGCGTATTCTTTGACTTTTGAAACCGGTTTTT
>JAEDDO010000160.1 GCA_016298055.1 Frisingicoccus sp. | reverse complement strand
GTTCTCTTATAACCAAGAACAAGGTTTTTCGCCGTTGTCTTCATGGAATCGAGGTCACCATCGTCAAGCATTTCCTTTGTGAGCGCAACACTCTTTGAAAATGCGCTGTGAATGATAAGCTTAGGAAATGTTTCCTGCATATCATCCATAGGTGCTCTGTCACCTTCCTTGACAACATCGAAAGATGCAAGAGAAGTGATACCTGTCTGCTTTTCAGCATACTTTTTGGATTTCTTCTCTACTGCAATAGAAGATACGAGCTTGTCATGCTCTGTTTTCTCGTTATCAGCATCCTTGATAACTGCATTGATTACCTGTCCTACAGGTTTCCACAGACTGTCATTAAGTCCGCTGTTCTTTGAAAATACTACTGCCATATCTCTTTACCTCCTGTTAATTACATGAATTTGCCGATTACATATGTACCAGCTGCGCCGCTTCCAAGTTTCTCTAAGATCGTGAATACACCGCTTGCGGTTGTAGCAGTAACCTTTTTACCGGTGGCATCAATCGTCACTGCGCTACCTTCTTTCACAGCAGATGCATCAGCACTGAACTGTGTCTTGTATTCCTGTCCTGCGAAAACAGGATATACAGCAAGCAGTGCATCACCTCCTGTGACTGTCTTCTTAGCGGCGGAAATATACTGCGGTTTTGTAGTTCCTGTACAAGCCTTTAAAAGACCAGTAGAAGAATCAACTACAAGCGCATCACCAACCTCATAAGAAGCAGCAGTTGCCTTTACTTCTTTGCATACGGGTACATTGGTACCATCTTCGTTTCTCAAATACTCAAACATCTTTCATACCTCCTTAAAGTGTTTCATTGTAAAGTTTCTTAAGGTCTGCCATTGACTTATCAGGGAATGTTTCTTTCCACATGGCAAGTTCACTGTCGGGAATGTCAACACCTGTTTCTGGAGTAGAAATACCGTTCATAGGTGTCATGTGTTGTTTACCTTTTGCCTGATTGATAGCAGCCTGTTGGATGGCTTCCTGTTTTGCACTAGAAACCTTTCCGTAATTGATTACCTTGTAAGCATTTACAATGCTCATGTTTGTTGACATACTGAGCTGAATTACTTCCGGCGGAACATCTCCAAGAGTTTTGATTGACGGGTCCATCTGAGAAATCATAGCTACATCATTGTTTATCTGGTTCATAACCTCATTCTGATGTGCCTGTGCGATAAGCTCCTGTGCCTGTCTGATAGCCGGGTTATTCGCAATCATCTGATTAATGATGGAAGGGTCAACACCGCTCTGCTTAAGCTGGTTTTCCGCAATCTGCTTTTCCTGCGCATCAATAGCGGCTAAATAATCTTCCTGTGTCTGAATTGGCAAGCCAGTTTCAGGATTCCTTAAATGACCGAATCTTCTTGCATATTCAGCATCAATCTTTGACTGCTTCACCCTTGCCGCTTCCTCTGCCTGTCTTCTGGCAGCCGCCGCTACAGCATTAATGTCAACAGTCTGCTCAACGCTCTGCTGTCCTTCCTGTGAATCACCAGTACCAGCATCACTTTGAACATCTCCTTCACCTTCTACCGGGTCAGCGACATCCGGTGTTTCTACGCTTGTTGCATCATCATCTGCAAAGAATTGAAGATTGTACTTTAATTTCATAAATACCTCCTTGGATTTTTGCGCTCTCCCTGCGAATTTTTTGCATTAAAAAAGCAACCTGTTCGGTTGCTTACTTTAATCATTCTTGAATTACCGGAACTTCCGTCCTTGTCTTACCTACAGACTTTCCGAAATTTGTGCATTTCTTATTCCTGCACGAAAACTCTGCTTCTCTGTAAAGCTTTCCTTCTGACACGGAAAAAATATTCCTGCTGTCAGTGATTACAGATTCTGTATTACATATTGGGCATTTCAACGTTCATACCTCCCATCTGCATCATAGCTTCCTGCTTCTTTCTTTCTTCCATACGTCTTTCGATTTCTTTCTTTATTTCTCCTGCGTTAGGATAGCCATTACGCTCCTGTTCAAGCCAATACAGATAATTTGTCTCAAGTTCTGAAATAGGCCCGAATGCACCGCTTTGAAGCTTTAAGTCCGCCTGATTCCACATTGCTTCTCTGTTTGTAAGAAGTGTTGATGTAGGATCTGTATCAAAAATGAACTCATCATTCCAGTAATACTGTCCAGCTGCATCCATTTTCAAGAAATCCATCTTATCGAAATGAGCAAATACCTGAACACCATCTTTTCCCTGCGAATTGATTGGTATAGGCTGATCCGCGTAAGCAAGCGCAAATTTGAACATCAATTCATAAAGCTGTGCATATGCCTGATTCTTCATCACTCTCTTAGATTCCAAACGTCCGGCCGCCTGATTAATGGAATACTGCTTTGCCGTACCTGATGTTGCAGAACTATCATATTTTCCTTGGTATGAATCAGTGATACCTAGAGCAGATTTCGCCCATTGATAGTTCATTTCAAGCATTGTCCTATCCTGTCCGATATCTGCCTGTGCAGTAATTACATCAATCAATGCCTTCTGTGCAGGATTATCTATACGAATTATCTTTAATTCTTCATCCGTTGTATCTACTCCTACATCCGAAGGGAGAGTAACAAAGGAACCGCCCTTAAGCAGTTTCTCATTTATTTTTGAACCGAGTTTCTTGATTGTGTCCTGCTGATCCTCAATTACATCAACGTCAGAACAACCAAGCAATTTATCATACACGGAAATATTTTTCCGCAATACAAGAGGAAACTGATCAGGTTTGTAATATGGAATTTGTATCTCTTTCTGAAATAAATCACCTTCATCAAAAATTACTGTTTCCATATCATCAGTTCTAACTTCAAACCTCTTTGAACCGCATTTTTCGCAAATATCACCTGTTTTTGGTGTACCGCATTCTTTGCATACTTCAATTCTCCTTGCCTGATAATCTTCCATATCCTCAAGAACGACATCTCCGCACCATCTGAATAGACCGATACCGCCTTTTTCATTCTTGTAATATGCTGTTACCACCGTAACAATATCATCAGACGTAACTCCTTCTCGGATATCGTTATCCGTCTCTTCCTCTTCCGAAACATCCTTTCCGAATCTCCGCTTTACATAATCCTTTGTCTGGCTTGTACGGATAAATATGTAGTCCATCTTGTCTATTTCCGTAATACCAGGCTGCGGAATTACCTGTTTCGGGTGAATATTGGAAACGTCCAAATCACCTATCGTACAGTGATATCCTTTCTGATTGTTCCATTCAACAAGAAGGAAATCACCGCCAAGCATAGGGGTAAGTCTTTCCTGCAAATCATTCAGAATGTTGAAATTAAGTGATTTCATCTCATTTTTTATGAAATCCTCAATGATTTTTGCCTTATCTTTGTCTTCTTCATGAATTGCTGTTACCTTTGGCATAGGAATTGAAGAGTCAATCTGACTTTCGATCAGTTCATATACGATATTTCTTACGTTTATAGACATTTTTGAAGCATAACCGCTTGTTTTATTCGGATTTCCTTTTACATGGCGATCACCAATGTAATATTTTTTCTGCATTTCCATGCGGTCAAGTTCATCCTGATACTTTGATTTCGCATTTTCGAACTTTCCTTGCCATTTTTTCAATTTTTTGTTTTCTTCCGGTTTTTCCATTGCTCTCATTGCCTTTTTCCACCATTTCATAACATTGGTTCTCCAAGCTCTTTGATCATTAATGCCCTTATTTCCTTGCTTGCGTTCCTATAGTCCTCGATTAAGTCCGCTCTCCACTTCTTTTTCTTTACATTTTTCTTTTTATCAGCGGAACGAACCCACCAAACGCAAAAACACCGCAGGGAATCAACATCATGTGTCAATTCATGCGGTGTCTTAGCATACACTTTCGGTTTATTCTTATCTTTTTGTATTTTCTGCAAACATCTTATCAGGTTAGGACAGGTATCTTTCAGAAATGTAAGTGCAGGTCTTTTTGTTTCTTCTGAAACTCTTAACCACTCTTTCATTCCTGTACACCCTGAAAACAGGTCATTTGACGTTTTTGTAAGTATAATTCCATGCTCATAGAAAATATCGAACACGCTTCTACCAGTATCATTACGCCTGT
>JAEDDO010000159.1 GCA_016298055.1 Frisingicoccus sp. | reverse complement strand
ACGAAATATCTAATGGATAAAAAAGGAAGGCTCCCTGACACCCGCCAAAAAAGGGCACTATAAGTTTTAATCCTTATAGTGCCCTTATATATTGTGATGTTATTTACATAAGCTGCTTTCGCGATAAATGATCTCGTGGCGGCCCGGACCGTTGGAAACCATTGTAATCGGTACTTCCAGTTCTTTCTCAATAAATTCAATGTAATTGCGGCATGCTTCCGGCAGATCTTCGTATTTTTTAATTCCACGAATCTCCGTCTTCCATCCCGGAAGTACTTTATAGACTGGTTTTGCTTTCTTAAGCTGAGATGTTGTCGGGAAATCACGTGTCACCTGACCGTCAATCTCATATCCAACGCAGATTGGAAGTTCATCAAGATAACCAAGAACATCCAATACGGTTAATGCCACTTCTGTAGCACCCTGAATACGGCAGCCGTATCTGGAAGCAACCGCATCAAACCATCCCATACGTCTCGGACGTCCTGTTGTTGCACCGAATTCACCGCCATCGCCTCCGCGGCGACGAAGTTCATCTGCTTCATCTCCAAAAATTTCGGAAACAAACTCACCCGCACCTACAGCACTGGAATAAGCTTTAACAACTGTGACAATATCTTTAATCTCATAACATGGGATTCCTGCACCGATCGCACCGTAGGAAGCCAGTGTTGAAGAGGATGTTACCATCGGATAGATACCAAAATCTGTATCTTTTAATGATCCTAACTGACCCTCAAGAAGAATCTTCTTTCCATCACGGATGGCATCATGAAGATACACAGACACATCACATACAAATGGACGAATCATCTCTCTGTATTCAAGAAGTTCGTTGAAAATCTCTTCCGGATCAATCGGAGCTTTGTGATATAAATGCTCTACGAGGACGTTCTTTGTTTCCAGAACACGGTAAACTTTTTCTTTTAATTCCGCTTCATCCCCAAAAAGTTCATTCACCTGGAAACCGATCTTAGCATATTTATCAGAATAAAATGGTGCAATACCGGATTTCGTAGAACCGAAGGACTTTCCGCCCAGACGTTCTTCTTCATACTGATCAAACAGGATATGATAAGGCATTAAGATCTGTGCTCTGTCAGATACAAGTATCTTCGGCTGCGGAACACCCTGTTTTACAAGTGCGTCAATTTCGTCAATTAAATTTCGGATATTCAATGCTACCCCATTACCGATAATACTTGTTGTATGATCGTAAAAAACACCTGATGGAAGAATGTGCAGTGCAAACTTACCATAATCATTGATGATCGTATGACCTGCATTGCTTCCCCCCTGGAATCTTACGATGATATCCGATTCCTCTGCAAGCATATCTGTAATCTTTCCTTTACCTTCATCTCCCCAGTTTGCTCCAACAATTGCTTTAACCATAATTCTTTCTCAGCTCCTTAAATATTCGTAATGGTTCTATAGTACTTTACATACCCTTTCATTTTATTCCAACAGAGTAAAAATGTAAAGAAAAAATTCTTTCGGCTTTTCATCATTTTGTCAGTAATTTTTTATAACTCAAATCCATCCCAATAGCACCAAGGGGTGCTGTAATCAATATAGAAAGGACGGCAACGGACAATACGATATTACCGCAGGACAATCCGAGAGAAAGCGGAACAGAACCAATCGCAGCCTGTACAGTGGCCTTTGGAAGATAGGCAATAACACAGTAAAGTTTTTCTTTTTTGTTTAAATTGGTGCCGACCATACACAGCCATGTACCAATCGAACGGCATATAAGACCGATAAAAATCATAAGCACAGCTCCCGCCCCGGCCTCAAGCGTATACCGGATATCTACAGCCGCACCTACAAGTACAAACAAAATGACTTCCGCAGCGATCCATAATTTTCCATACTTTTCCTGAAGTCTTTTTGTCACTTCCGGAACACTTCGCATGGCAAGAACCATCGCCATACTCATGATTGCAAGCAGTCCGGAAACCGGAAGTATGTTCTCAAGCCACTCCTCCACTGCAAGAAGCAAAAATGACGTTCCAAGCACAATAATTACCTTCATACTGTTGCGCACAAGGTTCTTATGAGAATAATTTGTTTCAAAAAACCAGGCGAGAAAAAATCCGGCAGCTGCACCGATGAGGATACCTGAAATAATGGAGACCGGTATATTTATAAAATCCATGACACTGGCACTTTCACCCTGTGCCATGCCGATAAATGTTGTAAAAAGCACAATGACAAACACATCATCCAGTGATGCCCCTGCCAGAATCATCTGCGGTATACTTTTATTTGTTCCATATTTTTCTTCCATAAGCTGTACCATTCTCGGCACAACAACCGCAGGCGATACAGCTCCAAGTACGGCACCTATGATCAAAGCCTCAATTCTGGTCACTTTAAGTATTGTCGGTGCCAGAAAAACAAAGGCAAGAATTTCAAATACCGCCGGCAAAAATGACATAAGTATTGCCGGACGGCCCACCTTCTTTAAATCACTTATATTTAATGAAAGACCGGCTTTAATAAGAATAATGACCAGTGCCATCTGGCGCAGATCGGATGAAATACCCAGAATAGACGGATCCAACAGATTCAGCACAAAGGGCCCAAGTATAATACCTGTCATAAGCATGCCTATAATTCTCGGTAATTTTATTCTCTGGCAAATTGCAGCAAGACTTAAGCCCGCAAGAAAAATCAATGCAAGTGAATTCAGCATAAAAATCCTCCTGTAAACGCAGAAAAACTGATGCTCTCTGTCTGAGAATCACCAGTCAAAGATAGCGGCAGAGTATAAACCCTGCCGCCATTCATCATTTTTATTATCGTTTTAGTAAAAATCCTTCGTTGGATGGTTATTAATATTTGAAGAAACCTTCTCCGGATTTTCTTCCGAGTTTTCCACCACGAACCATCTGTCTCATAAGACGAGATGCACGATATTTGGAATCACATGTTTCAGCATAGAATGTATCCATGATATGTAAGCATGTATCAAGACCAATTAAATCACCAAGTGCTAAAGGTCCCATTGGATGGTTACATCCAAGTTTCATAGATTTATCAATATCTTCTGCGGAAGCAAGTCCTTCTTCAAGAACGATACAAGCTTCGTTGATCATAGGGATAAGGATACGGTTAACTACGAAACCAGGTCCTTCTTTAACTTCTACAGGATCTTTGCCGATCTCTTTGGAAAGTTCGTAAACAACATCAAATGTTTCTTTGGATGTGTTTAATCCGTTGATAACTTCTACTAATTTCATTACAGTTGCAGGATTGAAGAAATGCATACCGATAACTTTATCCTGACGTTTTGTAGCAGAAGCAATTTCTGTAATAGAAATAGAGGATGTGTTTGTTGCTAAAATTGTTTCTGGTTTGCAGATTGCATCCAGTTTTGCAAATAAATCTTTTTTGATTGCAACGTTTTCTACGATTGCTTCAATAACAAGATCTGCATCAGCAGCAGCGTCTAAAGAAACGGATGTGGAAACTTTAGCCATAATATCAGCTTTTGCTTCTTCTGTCATCTTTCCTTTAGAAACCATCTTGTCAAGACTCTTTTCAAGTTTTCCAACCTGAGTTGCTAAAATTTCTTCGGACATGTCGTTAAATACAACTTCATAGCCTTTTTTAGCCATAACCTGTCCGATATCAAGTCCCATCTGTCCTGCACCTACAATAAAAATCTTTTTCATACCCTTCCTCCTGATGAATGTATTAATAATGTTGTTGAGGTCAAAAGGTTTTGCCCCCACGATACCTGATGATTTCCTCATATAACTCAGGTATCATTAATATTGTTTACTTGTACAAAGCCAGCTCTGAAAGCACAGAATCTGTGTTTCAGTGCTGTAAATATCACGGTCATTACTATCTTGCATTCCGGCAGATCATTCTGTCTGATATCAAATCCTTGTCCTGATGTGTTTGTACGGTAATCGACATCTTATATTCATTAATACACCCCATAGAATACCTTCTTGTATCTTTACCATATAGCAAACACTGTTTTTATATCTGACAGTTGATATATTTTTAACTTCCTTCTGCTTTCTTGTTTGCCGCTATCTTCATTTTACCTCATATTCTTCGAGAAGTAAAGTTATTTAACGCATTTTTTTACTATTTTTTGCACTAATTTCAACAATTTT
>JAEDDO010000158.1 GCA_016298055.1 Frisingicoccus sp. | reverse complement strand
GCCCCTGAACCCAAATACCGTTCAATGGAAAATATATCCTCGGGAGCTTCAATAGAAAAAGACGAAATACGAAACTGACGTCCATAAGTCGCATGTTCGACATAGTCGCCTTCGGCCTTAATGTACTCGCCCTCATTCGCCATGGCCACCGTTCCCGTACACATCACTTCGTTGCCCTGACACATCAGGGAAAGCACTGTATATCCATTTTTCTCATTATGATAAACAATATGATCAATCAGACCATGAAGTGTCTCCATAGATTTCCTCCTGAAAATTTATACGCAAAAGAGGCTGAAAACGTTTTACATTTTCAGCCTGTCCATTATTTCTCACCTTTTTTAGCTTCCATAAATTCTGTGTAACGTCCCGTACCTATAGCAACAACTGAAATCGGATCATCCGCTAAAGTTGTCCGGATTCCCGTAATCTGTTCAATCAGCTTATCCATACCATATAAAAGACTTCCGCCGCCTGTCAGCAAAATACCTCTGGATGCTATATCTGCTGATAATTCGGGCGGTGTCTCCTCCAGAACCTTATGAAGTCCGGTAATGATCTGAGTCAAACAGCTCTCAAAAGCCACCTGGGTTTCGGCTGAACTTATCACAATCGTTTTAGGCAGTCCCGTCAGCACATTCCGACCACAGATCTCCATCGTTTCCTCTTCATCCCTTGGATATGCTGTTCCAATCTGTTTTTTGATCTCCTCCGCCGTCCGTTCACCGATCAGCAGCTCGTACTTCATCCGCAAATAACGTATGAGTGCATCGTCAAAATCATTGCCCGCCACCTTCAATGACTGACTCACAACTGTGTCACCATAAGAAATCACAGCTATATCTGTTGTTCCACCGCCAATATCTACGACAATATTCCCGAAAGGTTTTGAAATATCAATACCTGCCCCCAAAGCGGCCGCAATCGGTTCTTCTACAATAATAACATCCCTTGCGCCGGCTTCCATCGTCGCATCCACAACGGCCCGTTTCTCTACTTCTGTCACACCGCTCGGAACACATACTGTAATTCTCGGACGCCAGAATGTCTTACGTCCAACGGCTTTATGAATAAAATACCGCAGCATCTTCTCTGTAATCGTATAATCCGAGATAACACCCTGTCTGAGCGGACGCACCGCAGCAATATTCCCCGGTGTCCTTCCGATCATCTCCCGGGCTTCCTCACCGATACTTTTAATTTCATTCGTATCCCTGTCATAAGCCACAACAGAAGGCTCATGCAGTACAACGCCTGTTCCTCTTATATATACAAGAACACTGTCAGTTCCCAAATCGATTCCAATATCCGTTGCTAACATATGTGTCCCCCTTCACTATGCTTTTTGACCTTAGTATCTTTATATTATAACTGATTTTGCAAAAATTACCACCAGAATTGAATTAATAGTTTAAAAAAAGATAAAATAGTGTTAAAGTAAAAGAATTAAGATAAGATTTAAAGGAGATTCAACTTTATGGATAAAATCGCAGTATTAATTCCATGTTACAACGAAAGTAAGACGGTAAAAAAAGTCATTAACGATTACCAGGCCGTACTTCCCGAAGCAACAATCTATGTTTATGATAATAATTCCAGCGATGACACAGCTGCAATCGCCGAAGCAGAAGGAGCCGTTGTACGTCATGAATATCATCAGGGAAAAGGTAATGTCATTCGGCGTATGTTTCGTGAAATTGATGCCGAGGCTTATATTATGGTCGATGGAGATGATACCTATCCGGCAGAATTTGCCCGTGAGATGGTCGACAAAGTTTTAGACCGTCATGTGGATATGGTAGTCGGAGATCGTCTTTCATCCACATACTTTACAGAAAACAAACGTCCTTTCCACAATTTCGGCAATTCGCTTGTGAGAAACAGTATCAACACACTGTTTAAAAGTGATATTAAAGATATTATGACCGGATACCGGGCATTTTCCTATCAATTTGTCAAATCCTTCCCTGTGCTGTCCAAAGGATTCGAGATTGAAACCGAGATGAGTATTCACGCTGTCCACAAAAATCTGCTTGTGGAAAATGTCATTGTCACCTATCGTGACCGTCCGGAAGGCAGCGAATCCAAATTAAACACATACAGTGACGGATTCAAAGTCATCAAGACCATTATTAAACTTTATAAAAACTACAAACCTTTTGGCTTTTTCAGCATTCTTGCGGCCGTATTAATGCTATTAAGTGCCGGTTTCTTTATCCCGGTATTATTTGAATACTTTGCCACAGGTCTCGTCTTCAAATTCCCGACATTAATCGTCTGTGGCTTTGTCGCACTTGCAGCCCTCATATCTTTCTTCTCCGGTGTCATCTTGTCCACCATCAATGAAAAAAACCGTCAGGACTTTGAGATGCAGCTTCACGCCATTCAAAGGGAATACAATAAACTGCGCGAAAAATAAAAACAAGGGATTATCTCGAATTCATTTTTCAAGATAATCCCTTATTTTATATCAAATTATTTTTTACTGAATATCCGGCCAATTTTTCTTACACCTACAGAGATAATGAGAGAAACCATAAAAACTGTCACTGTCAGCAAAATCATAAAAAGAAGATCACTTCTTACCCAGTCATAAAGCATCGTCTGAAAAGACAGCCGGCCTAATATGTAAATCACAAAAAAATGGAACAGGTAAATATTAAACGTGTGTCCCGCAAGAAAAAGAATACCACTTTTCAACCATGTATTGCTCATCAACCAATTTTTTAAGCAAAACGTAAACACCGCAACACAGACAGCACACAAAAGTCCGATAGAGCTGTACCAGAAAAGTATATGATCTCCTGCTCCAATCCTAAAAGCATAAAATTGAAGAAGGATACGCACACTGTTCAGAATGCCAAATACCAATACAGACAAAACAAAATGCTTTCGTGTCGTCAACGCATCCCGATGCTTATATAAAATATGCCCCCAGATCACGATAATCGACGCCGGAATAAGAGCATTGATTGAATGATGAGAAAATTCAAACAATTGATTCCTGGTAATGTCATTTACAATAAATGCTCCTAAAGTCGCTATCATAAATACCTTTTCCCGCTGCTCATCCTCTTCAAGGTACTGAACTGTCGCTTTTAATACGGGAAAAATAAAAATAATGAGAGCATAGACATAAATGTACCACAGATGGCCTCCATACTTAACCGGGCTGTTCCACTTCAGCAGTTCCTTCACCACATCCAGACATTCTCCCGCCGTGTGAAAAATACTCTCTTTAAGCGTAACACCTTCTGCAATCCACTCACCAAAGAAAAAAGCAAAGCCGCTGAACAGCAATGTCGGTATTCCAATGCTTACCGCCGTCTTTTTCAACAGCTTTGCATAACTGTTATTCTTAAACAGAAAGAATCCGAGAATCAGCCAGAAAATGCCTACCGCATCCGCCACAACACAGGCAAATGCCAATCGGCTCACATCCACATATCCATCATGACAAATACTAAGTGTAATGTGTATACCGATCACCATCAGGCAGGCAAGCACTCTGGAAGATTCAACGGATATATCTTTATTCAATGCCTTTTACCTCAAAGCCTGCTTCATCAATGGCAGCCTTTAAAGCATTTTCATCATAGGCACCGTCAAATGTTGCACATTTATCTTCAAGGCTTACCTGAATATCCTTAACTCCAAGACCTTCCAGTGCCTCTGTCACATGCATCACACATTTCTGGCATCCCATGCCTTCAATCATTACTTTTGTCATCTTTCATTCCCTCCTTTTCGTTCTTTTATCTTATCACAGGACAGCAGGTTTTTAAAGCGTTAACCTTCCTGTTTTAAGCCTTTGTACTCATATCCGGCCTTTTCAATCGCTGCCCGGATTTCATCCTCCGGAACTTCCTCATTTACCCGGATCTTTACTGTTCCTGTCTGAAAATCCGCTTCCGCTTCATCAATCTGAGCAAATTTTTCCAGTGTTTTTTTCACCATTTTCTCACAATGGCCGCACATCATTCCATCAACTTCAAGAAACCTGATACTGGATGAATCCGGAATCTCTCTTTTGAAATTCTTCCTCATCTCCTCTGTGATATCCGAGATATCTATGCTGTGAATTTTTTTATCTTTCGCAGTACTGTGCACCTTAAAGAAATTAAGTCTCAGCGCATTGGATACAACACAGAAACTGGATAAACTCATAGCAGCCGCTCCAAACAT
>JAEDDO010000157.1 GCA_016298055.1 Frisingicoccus sp. | reverse complement strand
AGATCCTGAATAATATCATCAATATTTTCTGTTCCAATAGACAGACGAATGGTATTTGGTTTAATTCCCTGATCAAGAAGTTCTTCCTCTGTGCACTGGCTGTGAGTCGTTGTCGCCGGATGAATGACAAGTGACTTAACGTCTGCCACATTTGCAAGAAGAGAGAATAATTCAAGATTATCAATAAAATCTTTCGCTTTCTGGGCATCACCTTTAATTTCGAATGTAAAGATAGAGCCTCCGCCATTCGGGAAATATTTCTTATATAAAGCTTTCTGACTCTCATCATCGGATACAGATGGATGATGAACAGCCTCTACCTGCGGATGATTGTTTAAATATTCCACAACCTTCAATGCATTTTCCACATGACGTTCAACTCGAAGTGAGAGCGTCTCCAGCCCCTGAAGGAAGAAAAATGCGTGGAATGGAGACAATGTAGCACCAGTATCTCTTAAAAGAATCGCACGGA
This sequence comes from Frisingicoccus sp., assembly GCA_016298055.1. Lineage (GTDB taxonomy): Bacteria > Bacillota > Clostridia > Lachnospirales > Lachnospiraceae > Frisingicoccus. The sequence continues at coordinate 3,746 of JAEDDO010000157.1, read as the reverse complement.
TTTTTGTAACAAATGCGGCTGCACCAACTGCTTTTGTAAAACTGATACCGTGATAACTTGGGTTCGGTTCTGTCAATGACGCAAACTTTCCGGACGCTTCCCAGTCAAATTTACCGCTGTCAATAATGACACCGCCGATAGTCGTTCCATGTCCGCCGATAAATTTTGTAGCTGAATGTACAACGATATCTGCCCCATATTCTATCGGACGTACAAGATACGGTGTAGCGAAAGTATTATCTACAACAAGGGGAATTTTATGTTTATGAGCAATTTCTGCCACAGCCTCAATATCCACAACATCAGATTTTGGATTTCCCAATGTTTCGATGAAAATTGCTTTTGTATTGTCCTGAATAGCTGCTTCCACTTCTTCATAATTAAATATATCTACAAATGTTGTCGTAATACCATACTGAGGAAGTGTGTGTGCCAGCAGATTGTAAGAACCACCATAAATGTTCTTGGCTGACACGATGTGATCCCCATTCTGTGCTAAATTTTCAATCGTGTATGAAATAGCTGCTGCTCCTGAAGCCACCGCAAGAGCTGCAACACCGCCTTCCAAAGCTGCAATACGTTTTTCAAATACATCTTCTGTAGGATTTGTCAGACGTCCGTAGATATTACCTGCATCAGCCAGACCAAAACGTGCTGCCGCATGATCACTGTTTCTGAAAACATAGGATGATGTCTGATAAATCGGAACCGCTCTGGCATCGGTTACCGGATCTGGACTTTCCTGGCCAACGTGTAACTGTAATGTTTCAAATTTAAATTTTCTATTTTCTCTTGTAATTTTTTCTCCCATGATATCTGTCTCCTTATATTTTCATTCTGTAAATAATGGTGTTGAATAGTAACGGTCACCTGTATCCGGCAAAAGAACAACGATTGTCTTGCCTTTATTCTCAGGTCTCTTTGATAACTGAAGAGCTGCATATAAAGCAGCTCCGGATGAAATACCTACAAGCACGCCTTCTTTTTTAGCTATTAATTTTCCTGTTGCAAATGCATCATCATTTTCCACACGTATGATCTCATCATAAATTTTTGTATTCAATACATCCGGTACAAATCCGGCACCGATACCCTGAATCTTATGAGGTCCGCTCTTACCTTCTGTAAGGACTGGTGAACTATCCGGTTCAACTGCGACAACCTTTACATTCGGATTCTGTGATTTCAGGTATTCACCAACACCTGTAATCGTTCCGCCGGTTCCCACACCTGCTATAAAGTAATCTACTTCCCCATCCGTATCTCTCCATATTTCAGGACCTGTTGTACTCTTATGAATGGCAGGATTTGCCGGGTTAACAAACTGTCCAGGGATAAAACTGTTTGGAATCTCTTTTGCCAGTTCATCTGCTTTTGCAATAGCACCCTTCATACCAAGAGCACCATCTGTCAGTACAAGCTCGGCACCATATGCCTTTAAAATATTACGTCGCTCAACACTCATCGTTTCCGGCATTGTTAAAATAATCCGATAACCTTTCGCTGCTGCGATTGCTGCAAGGCCAATACCTGTGTTGCCCGATGTCGGCTCAATAATAACAGAACCTTCTTTTAAAACACCTTTCTCTTCTGCGTCCTCAATCATAGCCTTTGCAATTCTGTCTTTGACGCTTCCTGCAGGATTAAAATATTCAAGTTTCAGCAAAATGCGTGTTTCCAGTCCTAATTCTTTCTCAATATTCACTGCTTCCACCAGAGGTGTATTACCGATTAAACCAAGTGTTCCTTTATAAATATTTGACATACTTTTTACCTACCTTTCAGATATGATTTGTTGTTTTTCTAGATTATATTCCTACTTTTCCTATATGTCAACTACTTTTTGGAACTTTTTTATAAAAATCTTTATAAATAAAAAAAGAAACCCTTCGAATAATTTATTCAAAAGGTTTCTCCTTTAATTTTACAGCTTATTTTTCAACGTATTTTTCTTTAAGCTCATTCAGTTTTGCTGTATAAACCTGATTTTGTTTCTGCTGAACAAGCGTATTCATAATCTGTCCTTTTACCGCATCAAATGGCATTGCACCAGCTTCGTGTTTATCGACAACTTTAATCAAATGATATCCAAACTGGGTTTTGACCGGTCCAACAACAACTCCGATTTCAGCAGAGAAGGCTGCATCTTCAAATTCTTTAACCATCTGACCTCTTCCAAACTCACCCAAATCTCCGCCCTGAGCTTTTGAAGGACATGTGGAAGACGCTTTCGCAGCATCCTCAAATGCAATATCTCCATTTTTGATTGCGTTATAAATATCCTGACATTCTTTTTCCTCATTGACCAGAATATGCTTCGCATGAACAGTTGCACCCTTTTCGAAACGTTTTTTATTCGCTTCATAATATTGAACAGCTTCCTGATCTGATGCTGTTACATCTTTAAGAGAGGTATTAATTGCCAATTGAGCAAGCACTTCTCGCTTCATGTTCTCCATAATCTTTTTAAATTCTTCTGTTTCGTCCAGTTTCATATCTTCGCCATATTTTGCAAAAGAACGAAATGCAATCAATTGCTCCAGATACTGGCCACGAAACTGAGGATCTGAGGCATATAATCTCTGTTCCTTTGGAACAGTCTGTAAAAAAGCATCTAAATCTGCATTTGTAATTTTCTCTCCTGCAACAACTGCTAAAACTTCCTGTGTGTTCATTAATATAGATCTCCTTAAATAACTTTTTTCCCGTTTTCAGGGACACTGATACTTAGTTTATCAAACTTTCAGCAATTAAGCAATTCTATTTATGAAGATTACAGTAAAGCTTTAATTTCATTTAACTTTTCCGTACTGATTTGCGTCACTCTAATAATAAAATCCTCTCCGACAGTTCCGTCCTTTAGAAGCTCTCTTACTATCTCATGTACTGCATCCGCCCTTCCAGCTTCTCTTCCGGCCTTCATTCCAGCTTCTCTTCCAGCTTCCATTCCAGCTTCCATTCCATTTTCATAGGCATATTCCCATACATAATCAGACACATTACACATCAATTCCAACTCCTTTCCTAATCCATCATCCATTGGTATATGATACTCATTTTCTAAAATTTCTTTCTTTATATCAATATTAAGATCTGGTGCCAGCAGTGTATTGATCATATCAAAAAATCCCTTTTCCCGATTTACCTTGTTGTTTAGACATATCATAACAATAGCTATTTTATCATAATCACTCTGAATATCCGGTATATCTCCGGCAATATCTCTTTTCTTCAGCTCATATACTGAAATCGCATTACCAATATATTTTGGTGCGTTTGCACAGATCCAGATTGAATACACTTTTTTGATATCACCATAATAGGGCTGAATAAATTCCACACCATTTTGTGAAGAGATCATACGTGCACCATAATACACACCTCGTGATAATATCGGATATCCTGGATAAAAGTTTTTTTGAGCTTCCACATTGATTATAATTCGAATATTTTCATCTTGTTTGGGAATACGAGCTATAAAACGAATATCATATTTAATTGTTCCTTCATCATCATCTTTATCTTCTGTATTTAAACCTTCTATTCTATCTTTTGTATTTTTTCCAGGATCTACATAAAACGTTCCTATGTCTGGCTCATTCTCAATACATTGTATGATGCAGTCATGAGTTACATATTTATATTCCTCTATAGAAGCCTGCAAAATCCATGCCAGGATCATTTTACTGCCTAGAATCTTCTTACAATAACTGTCGTACTGTATTTTTGCTCCGGCACGATCAATG
>JAEDDO010000156.1 GCA_016298055.1 Frisingicoccus sp. | reverse complement strand
TCCCTTGCCATCTTAATTCTCTGTCCTACAGCTTTCAGATCCATCGCAGCACCTCCTTTAGAACTATTTTTCGGTCTAAAGTTAGTATAACTACCGCCTGTTCCGATATACAGAAGCTGTAAAACAAGTTATCGTTCTACAGAACTAATACAGGATTTATTCCATAAAATAATTCATTGATAGATGCAAGAAGGTATCTTATTTCCTAACAATCTTCTGTACAGTATCGGCTGATCAGATGCATCCAGCTTGTATATTTATTTTTTTGACATACTTTCTGACAAACAGGATTCTGCGTCAATATAGAAAACATTTTCTCATAATCAAATTCCCACGCATAGCCTTTTAAATGTTTTTCGACTGCTTTCTTATCAGACTGTTTCAGTTTCCATACCAAACGCTGGATTTCTCCTTCATGAAGGTTTCCAACATTTCTGCATATGTACCGAAAAAATTTCAAGGTAGCATACTCATCATGCCATTTCTGTTTTTTATTCTGAGCTTTCCTCTCTGCCTGCTGATCCCGGATAATATCGTCGGCAATCTTTACCATTGAATTTTCGTATCTCATCCCACTCACCTACTCTTCTTCCACACCCAAGGAGGGTTTGAATCTTTTGTTTTTTGCCTGCGGCACTACGATCTCGTAAAAGTAGAAGCCAAGATACCGCAATGCCTGTTTCTTCATTTTATAAAACGAAGTCCTTCCAATGCCAAGTTCCTGCTGGACTTCCACATCTGTTTTATTGTAATGGCTGCAAAAACAGGAATGGATAATCTCACTGAGCGTTACTCCATCCGGAGCATAATATTTTACCAACGTAATACCCCGGTAAACCATATCCGACAACCCATATATGACCATCAGATTATTCATCTCGTGTTTCAGTTTTGTCACATTCAGCTGTTTCCCGTAAATATCAAGATAACTCAACGCATATGCCATATCCTCATTGATCTTCTCCTGGCATTCCATTTCCAGTTCTTCCAGTACCATCTTATTTTCCAAAATCAGTTTCTGGTAATTCACCATCAATGCCTTTATGTCTTCATAATGCCTGTCCATGGTTACTTCCAGATAATCCTGTGCATGGGTTGCCATCTGGAACGTAATCTCTTTCATTGATTTAATTGCATAATCTCTGTCTGTCATAAATCTTTATTTCTCCTTATCAACAATCACACTAACTGGTAGGTCTTGCAGACCAGTTCGCCTTCCCCATGATTTTGATGGAAAGCAATCTAAATTACTCTTTGCAGGATCCATATTCCAAATGGTATTTGTGGGGAACACCGGCTGATCAGAATACGGATCCTTATGTAAAACCAACGGGATATAAAGGGAAAGTGACTATCTCCGCCGGTTAATATTCTTCTTATTAATTATGAAATCTTCCTTTCCATGAACCATTTGTCCACTTCAAAAAACAAATGGCTTTCCTTTCCCTGTACCATACAGGTGTACATCGTACCAACACCGCCTGCTTTTCTGCTGGCACATCGTTCAATCTTAAGCACTTTATCAATCTTGTATTTTCTGCCGTCTTCCCAAACAAATAAGATTGGAATCAGGCAGCCTTCCTTACTGAACTCTGCTACCACATCAACATATACCTTATTCATACCGCCACCTCCATCACAGGATTTCGATTGCTCTTGGAGATGCCGGAACTCTCCGGATATATCCACTTTTCTCTAACTGCCTGATCCTGGAAAATACCGTTGATGTTGAAGCAACTCCCAGTAATGCCCCCAGTTCCCTGACCGTTGGCGGAAATCCATGCTCCTCGGTAAATCTTACAATGCACTGATAGCTTTCTTCCTGTTTTCTGGTTAATGTCTGTTTCAAATCTATCCCTCCCATTATCCATGAAAATAACTGTGAGGATGGACCGTATGTGTACCGGCGTCCAAGTGGGATAAGACTTTATCCTGGTACATTGCTGCCCGCTGTATGCTGAAATATCCAAACCGTCGTCTGATCTCATCCACAGCCCGATCCAGCCTTTCTAATTTTTCCCGTTTCTCCTGATTATCAAATAGATCAAGCTGAACCGGAATATCTTCCATTACCAGATCAGACCCCCTCACGCCAAGGCTCCGTATCGGATGCTCCCATCTGTAATGTTTCTTAAATAATTCAAATGCTGCTTTTACAATTTCATCCGTAATATTCGTCGGCTGGCTGATACGCTTCTGCCTTGTTATGCTGTTCAGCCCGTTATCCCGGATTGATATTTCCACCACATTACATTTGAAACCATGTTTCCGTAATCTGGCAGATACACTTTCCGATAATGCCATCAGAATAATCCACACATCCAGATCTGTTTCCAGGTCTCTCGGTGTCGTTGTACTGTTTCCAATGGACTTGACCGGAGCTTCATATCCTTCCATACAAACCGGATCCGAATCATATCCATTCGCAAATGCCCATAATACCAGACCAATTTTTCCAAAATGGCTGTCCAGCAGTTTTTCATCTGTCTGTGCCAGCCGGCCAATGGTATGGATCCCAAGCTTCTGCAATTTCTTGTTTGTCTGCCTGCCAACATACAGTAAATCTGACACTGGAAGCCCCCAGACGATTTCTTTGTAATTTCCTCGATGAAACTGTGTGATGGCATCCGGCTTTTTATAATCAGAGCCAAGTTTTGCGAATATCTTGTTCCAGGAAATGCCAATACTCACGGTAATACCTAGTTCATACTTAATCCGGTCACTGATTTCCTGTGCGATCTTCATTCCATCGCCTTTGATACTGCTGCTTTCCGTCACATCCAGCCATCCTTCATCTATTCCATACGGCTCAATTTTGTCCGTATACTCTGAATAGATTTCTCTCGCCATACTGGAGAATCTCAAATACAGATCCATCCTCGGCGGCACAAAAATGATTTCCGGACAAACCTGTTTTGCCTGCCAAAGTGCCATTCCTGTTTTTACCCCGCATTTCTTCGCAATATAATTTGCCGTCAACACAATACCATGTCTTGCTTCCGGATCGCCACCTACAGCAAGTGGCTTTCCCTCTAGTTCCGGATGATGCAGCATTTCTACGCTGGCATAAAAACAATTCATATCACTATGTAAAATTGTCCTGTCACCCATCCTGTTCTCACCTCCGTCCGGCTTTCTTATCATTCCTTGCATGGTTAGTATAAGCCGACATTATGGAGATAGTCAACTGACATTTTGGTTGTATTATCTACGTTTCGGAGATTTCTCTTGATTTTGTTGTATTTGTGCTGTATAATGCATCTATAAGAATCTAACGGAATTTCATAGAAATGAGGCGAATATATGCGTTCTATTGGCAGGATTATTGCAGAAAACAGAAAAAAGAAAGGGCTTTCGCAGCCAGAACTTGCAGAATTACTTTCACAGCAGGGCATTGACGTTACAGCGAAGGCAATCTCCAAATGGGAGACGGATGCACGAGAACCAGGACTGCATGTTTTTCTGACTCTCTGTAAATTGTTGGATATTGAAGATATTTATGATGCTTATTTCGGGAAAAATCCTTATAGTGTAATGAACGGTTTAAACCAAGAAGGAAAAGATAAGATTAAAGATTACGCAAAAATACTAAAAGCCTCCGGCTTGTTTGAACCGGTAGTTGCAAACATTATTCCTTTCCGCAAAAAAGAAATATTTATGGACATCTTCGGAGATGCTGTTTCTGCAGGTACCGGTAATTTCCTGACAGATGCGCCAAAAGAATCTTATGAAGTTGGCGATCTTGCCCCGGACAATGCAGACTTCGGAGTCCGGATATCTGGTGACAGTATGGAACCGGAATACCACAACGGGGAAATTGCATGGATCCAGCAAAAAGACAGCATCTGCAATGGAGAGGTTGGTATTTTCTATCTCAATGGAGATGCCTACATCAAAAAACTCCATGATGAACCGGATGGATTATTCCTGATCTCCCTGAATAAAAAATACAAACCTATCGCAATTCAGGAATCGGACTCTTTTAAAATATTCGGCAGAGTTGTCGGCAAGTGTGATGCTTCCGACATCCCCGGTTTTCAATAATCGTAATACAGTCCGTGCCATTCAAACCGGCTGTTGAAACAATAATAAAGTTAAAGGAAGTGATTGGATGGCAATCAGCAACATCCTGAAAGATATTCGTGTGGAGCGAAATCTAATTCAAGAAGACCTTGCAGAAGCAACCGGCTCCTGCAGCCGTACCATCGGCAGAATTGAACGTGGGGA
>JAEDDO010000155.1 GCA_016298055.1 Frisingicoccus sp. | reverse complement strand
AAAATTCAACTCGTGTAATCGGTAGATGTAAGTCCAGCAAGAATAATGCGTGTAATCTAAGGTCGTTTGACTATGAAGATTACACGCTTTTTATGTCTTAAAGGAGGACAAGAAAATGGTAAGGATTATTACAATCAGCCGAGAATTTGGAAGTGGCGGAAGAACCGTTGGGAAAGAAGTTGCAGCCTGCCTGGGGATTCCGTGTTATGACAGGGAACTTATTGAAAAAGTCGCGGAAGAGACAGGATATGCCAGGGAATTTGTAGAAGAAGAGAGTGAATATGCACCATCTGCAAATGATTTAGCCTATATGTTTTTGGCCAGAGGATTTGATGGGTTATCAAATGCGGACAGAATATGGATAGAGCAGAGAAAAATCATTGAAAAACTTGCAAATGACGGACCATGCGTTATTGTTGGAAGATGTGCAGATTATATTTTAAAGGATCGAAGTGACTGCTTACATGTATTTGTATATGCGGATAAGACATTTCGAGCGGAACGCATTGTAAAACAGTATGGAGAGACAGGAGTAGAGCCGAGAAAAAGGCTGCAGGAAAAAGATAAGAAACGTAAGTTAAATTATAAATATTTTACAGATAGAGAATGGGGCAAGAGAGAAAATTATCATTTAAGTATTGACAGCGGATTTTTTGGCATTGAAAAGGCTGTCTCAATAATTGTGGATGCTGCAGGAGGTGCGAAGGAAAATGAGTGATTCTGTAGTAAAAGAGAACAAGATGGCAGCGATGCCTGTGAATAAATTGATGCTTAATATGGGAATTCCCATGATTATTTCCATGATGCTTCAGGCAGTTTATAATATTGTGGACAGTGCCTTTGTGGCAAATATAAAAGATACGGGGGAGCAGGCATTAAACGCCTTGACTTTAGCATTTCCGGTGCAGATGCTTATGGTCGCAGTAGGCATTGGAACCTGTGTCGGTGTGAATGCGCTTCTGGCAAAGAGTCTGGGACAGCGGGATGTGGAAAAGGCAAGCAGAACAGCAGGAAACGGTATATTTTTGATGGCGGTCGTCTATATAGTATTTTTGATTTTCGGTCTGTTCGGCACATCCGCATATATTTCTACACAGACAAAAAATCCGGTCATTGAAGAGATGGCAACGAATTACATAAAAATCTGTTGTTGTTTTTCTTTTGGCATTTTATATTTCTCTTTGTATGAGAAAGTATTACAGGCGACCGGTAAAAGTATGTACTCGACAATTGCTCAGATTACAGGAGCAGTCGTTAATATTGTATTGGATCCCATCCTTATTTATGGATGGTTCGGGTGTCCAGAACTTGGAGTATCCGGTGCTGCTTATGCAACGGTTATCGGGCAGATTGCATCGGCACTTTGTGGATTATTTCTTCATTTGAAAGTCAATAAAGAAATAAAAAATAAAATTTCATATATAAAACCATCTGCAAAGATTATAAAAGGCATATATTCGATAGGCTTTGCTGCAATTATTGCACAGGCTCTTATGTCGGTAATGACATATTTGCTCAATGTTATTTTTGTAAGAATCGGTGAAAATGTTGTCACAGCCTATGGCCTGTATTATAAGATTCAGCAGTTTATTCTGTTTGCCGCATTCGGTCTAAGAGATGCAATCACACCTATCGTTTCTTTTAACTACGGTATGAAAAATAAACAACGTGTAAAAGATGGCGTAAAGTATGGAATCGGCTATACATTAATCATCATGTTCGTTGGATTTATTGGACTTGAAGTGTTTGCTGAGCCATTTGCCGGTATTTTCGGTTTATCCGGTGAGACAAAAGAATTATGTGTAATGGCAATGCGCATCATTTCTATAAGCTATGTATTTGCCGGCACAAATATTGCGCTTCAAGGAGTATTTCAGGCTCTTGACAGCGGACTGGAATCTCTTATTATTTCTGTCTGCAGACAGTTTTTATTTGTGGTACCGGTAGCGTACGCTTTTTCAACAGTAGTCATCAACGGAAACGTTGGAACATGGCTGGTATGGATGACATTTCCTATTGCAGAAATATTATCAGTCATAGTTGCAATTCTATTTATGAAAAAGGTAAACAGCAAAAAAATAAGAAACACATGACCTTTTATATTTTGTATTATATGCGTATGGCCAGATACAAGATGACGGCTTCGGTAAATTTTCTTGGGTCATATCCTGTGAGCTTTTGAATTTTATTTAATTTGTACTGAATCGTATTTTTGTGAAGAAACAGAGCTTCCGATGTTTCTTTCAAAGAAAGATTATGTTCAAAATATATTTTTAATAATTTCAGATCTTCTTGATTTAATTGGTGAATGGTTTTTTCTTTATAGGCTTTGGAAACATTGTCTGTTAAGGATCCGGTGATGATTTCTAATGTTAATTCATCATAGCAGGCAATGTTTCTTGAACCAAATAAACTTTTAAGCGCAATTTCACCTTTTGAGTAGGAAATATTTTGTCGATGGATGGATTCGCTGCTTCCAATTCCTATTTTCAGAATGGTCCGGAAGTCTTGTGCCCAATGTTTAATGCGTTTTTTCCATATTAAATAATCATGATCACTGATCATGATCCAGTAGTCATTGGGATAGTTTATAGAGCACATAAATGAAGAAATATTATTAAAAAACTGATAGATTTCATTTTCCAGCATTGCAAAGTTTGAAGGATTGTATCGTGAATCCGGTTTAATAATAAGTGTTCGATAGTTCTCTTTGATAGAGAGCTTTCTTTTTTCAAGAAATTCTTTAAGAAATTCCTGATGGATATATTTATTTTCAATAAGTGCGTGAATAACAGAGTTCATCTGAGTTTTGTATCCAAAGTTAAGAAGCTCAATTTCCTGTTCCCGAAGCAAAAGAGCAGTAATCTTTTGAGCAAGTACCGCGTACTGTCTTACAGCATCCGGAAATCCGCTGATTCCTATGACTGCGATAATTTCGTGATTGTATACGATGGGAATATTAACACCTTTTTGCGTACCGTAAAAACTGTCATCGCTCTCTACTTCTATAATTTCTTTTGTATCAATGACCTTTTTGCCGATTTCATGAAATTCACCAATACGAATTTCGTTTGTGCTTGCAAAAATGATTCCATCCGTATTGATAAAATTAATATCGTGACCGCATACATCTTTTACGGTATCGACAATTTTCTGGGCGGTCTTTCTCGACAAATAAATGCTCATAATTACCTCCGTTCTGTCACATATAATGTTATATATAACTAAAAATAGTTGATATTACATAATAATTATAGCATATATAACATATCTAAAGCTATTGTTTTTTGATACAATAAGTCAAAGATTGAAAGCGGAGGTATGTTTATGAAAGTGGTTGTGGCAATTGATTCATTAAAAGGAAGTCTGAGTTCTCTTGAAGCGGGATCGGCGATATCTGAAGGAATTCACAGAGCGTTAAAGGATGCGGAAGTTATTGTTCGTCCGCTGGCCGACGGCGGAGAAGGTACGGTTGAGGCGTTAGCTCTTGGAATGAATGGCCGGATTGAAAAAATCAAAGTGACAGGACCTTTGGGTGATCCGGTGGAAGCTGCGTACGGAATTATTGATGAAACACATACGGCAATTATTGAAATGTCAGCGGCAGCCGGAATCACCCTAATCAGTGAACAGGAAAGAAATCCACTTGATACAACAACTTATGGTGTGGGTGAGATGATTAAAGATGCGATTAGAAAAGGTTGTCGGCATTTTATTGTAGGAATCGGAGGAAGTGCCACAAATGATGGCGGCATCGGAATGCTTCAGGCTCTTGGATTCGGATTTTTAGATGTCAATGGAAATCAGGTCGGCTTTGGGGCAAAAGGGCTGAAAGATATCGAAAAAATTACGGATGAAGCTGTTCTGCCTGAATTAAAAGAGTGCTATTTTAAAGTGGCCTGCGATGTATCAAATACGCTTTGTGGTGATCAGGGATGCAGTGCAATATTTGGTCCGCAAAAGGGTGCGACCCCTTCTATGATCATGCAAATGGACAAGTGGCTTGCCGACTACGCCGGACTGACACAGAAAAAATATCCGAAAGCCAATATGAATCAGGCTGGAACAGGAGCAGCCGGTGGACTGGGATTTGCCTTTTTATCTTATATGAATGCTTCGTTGGAATCCGGAATAAAAATTATCCTTGATGAAACAAAGCTTGAATCTTATGTGAGAGAGGCGGATATGGTTATTACAGGTGAAGGACGTCTGGATGGACAGACGGTTATGGGAAAAGC
>JAEDDO010000026.1 GCA_016298055.1 Frisingicoccus sp. | reverse complement strand
CTTCATTGTCGGGAACAATAATACGTCTCTGATTGCCTGGCTGTCTGTCAACAGCATAACAAGACGGTCAATACCGTATCCGATACCACCTGTCGGAGGCATACCAATCTCCAGTGCATTTAAGAAGTCTTCATCTGTATGGTTTGCTTCTTCATCGCCTGCGGCGAAAGCTTCTTCCTGAGCTGCGAAACGTGCTCTCTGATCAATTGGATCGTTTAATTCGGAGTATGCATTACACATTTCACGACCGTAAATAAACAGCTCGAAACGCTCAACCAGTTCCGGATTTTCCGGTTTTCTCTTTGTAAGCGGAGAAATTTCAACCGGATGATCCATAACAAATGTCGGCTGAACCAGATTTTCTTCGCAGAATTCTTCGAAGAACAAGTTGATAATATCGCCTTTTTTATGACGTGGTTCATATGCAATATGATGTTCATCGGCAAGTTTCTTTGCTTCTTCATCCGATTTAACTTCGGAGAAGTCAACACCAGAATATTTCTTAACAGCATCGATCATTGTGATACGTTCAAATGGCTTAGACATATCGATAATTGTATCATTATAGCTAAGCACGGCACTTCCGCAAACTGTTTCGGCAAGATAGCGGAACATGCTTTCCGTAAGCTCCATCATACCTTCATAGTCCGTATAGGCCTGATATAATTCCATGAGAGTAAATTCCGGATTGTGACGTGTATCTACACCTTCATTACGGAATACACGACCGATCTCATATACTCTTTCAAGACCGCCGACGATCAGACGTTTCAGATAGAGTTCAAGAGAGATACGAAGTTTAACATCCTCATCCAGTGCGTTGTAGTGTGTTTCAAATGGTCTTGCTGCCGCACCGCCTGCATTGGATACAAGCATTGGTGTTTCAACTTCCATAAATCCACGTCCGTCAAGGAATTTACGAATTTCTTTAAGAATCTGGGAACGTTTGATAAATGTATCTTTTACTTCCGGATTCATGATCAGATCCACATATCTCTGACGATAGCGAATATCTGTATTTGTCAGACCATGGAATTTTTCCGGAAGAATCTGAAGGCTCTTTGAGAGAAGTGTAACTTCTGCTGCATGAATGGAGATCTCACCAGTCTTTGTTCTGAAAACCTCGCCTTTTAATCCAACGATATCACCGATATCCATTTTCTTAAATGCTTTATATTCTTCTTCACCGATACTGTCACGGGCAACATAGGACTGGATCATTCCCTGTAAATCCTGAATATGGCAGAAAGATGCCTTACCCATAACACGTTTAGACATAACACGGCCAGCCAGAGTAACTGTCTGACCTTCCAATGTTTCAAAATTATCTTTTACTTCCTGGCTGTGATGACTTACGTCATATTTTGTAATGACAAAAGGATCTTTTCCATTGTCCTGAAGCTCTTTAAGTTTTTCTCTGCGCACTTTCAGAAGCTGATTAATATCCTGTGCCTGACCGTTCTTTTCTCCTGCCACTGTAATTCTCCCCTCTTAGATGTTCGCTCTCTGGATCTCCAGAATACGGAACATTAATAAACCAATCTGTGTTTCTACTTCAATTGTCTCTCCAACTTTACGACCAATAAGTGCACTTCCTACAGGTGACTCATTGGAAATTTTACAATTAAGGCTGTCTGCCTCTGTGGAACCAACGATCTGGTATTCCACTTCTTCTTCCATATCCACATCGTAAAGACGCACACGACAACCGATACTGATTGTATCTAAATCTACTTCATCTTCATCGACAACTTCAACATTTTTAAGAATCTTTTCAATTTCTTCGATTCTTGCTTCAATGTCTCTCTGTTCATCTTTCGCTGCATCATATTCAGCATTTTCAGATAAGTCACCCTGCTCTCTGGCTTCTTTAATCTTCTGTGCAACTTCTTTTCTTTTAACAACTTTTAAATCAAATAATTCGTCTTCTAATGCTTTAAGTCCAGCAAAGGTTAAGATATTTTTCTTAGCTTCCACTTTAATACGACCTTCCTTTATATATTTCTATTTTATGCTCAAAGTTTCAGTTTACATTCGTAATATTATAACGTAAGAATCCGGGCGTGTCAATATCCGCCCTTGCCCATTTTATCGCTGTTTTCCGTGGTTTATATAGGTTTCAAGGAGCTGTTCAAGCTCTTCCATGCTCTCAACCTGATTGACCATCCCGCGAAGCTTTGATGAACCCGGGTATCCGGTAGTATACCAGGCAACATGCTTTCGCATCTGACGTATTCCGAGATATTCTCCGGAAAACTCCACCTGCATCCGTGCATGACGAAGAATCATTTCCACAACCTCTTCGATTGAAGGCTTCGGTGTTCCATAGAGAATCTGTCCAATCAGCCATGGGTTTCCCTGAAGCCCTCGGGCAACCATGATACCGTCACATCCGGTCTGTTTCTGTATCTCTTTCGCAGCTTCCGAAGAGTTGATATCACCATTTCCAATCACAGGAATATTTACAGCTTCCTTCACCTGACGAATGATGTCCCAGTCAGCCTTTCCGTGATAATATTGCTCCCTTGTACGTCCATGGACAGCCACCGCAGCCGCACCGCTCTCCTGGGCAATATGAGCCATTTCAACAGCATTGACATGTTCATCATCAAAACCTTTGCGGATCTTGACTGTCACAGGTTTTTCTGTAGCCTTTGCCATGGCCTCAATAATTTTCCCCGCAAGGAGAGGCTGTTTCATCAGTGCAGATCCCTCTCCGTTATTGACAACTTTCGGCACAGGACATCCCATATTGATATCAATGATGTCAAAAGGACGGTCCTCGATCTTTCTGACCATCTCTGCCATAAGCTCCGGATCCGAACCAAAAAGCTGAAGCGAAAAGGGCCGTTCCTTTTCATCAACCATCATCAGTGGCTCTGTATTTTTATTATTATAATAGATTGCTTTGGCACTCACCATCTCGCTGCAGACGAGCCCTGCTCCCTGCTCTTTTAAAAGCAAGCGAAATGGCAGGTCTGTTACGCCTGCCATGGGTGCCGCTATCACATTGTTCTCTAAAATTACGCTTCCGATTCTCATTTTCCTGTACAACGTCTGTGAATAATGCGAAGTCCTTTTAAAGTTAAAAGGCTATCATAAATATCAATAGCCTCACACTCTTCTGCAATAATGCCTCCGAGTCCGCCGGTTGCAATAACTTTGATATTTGGAAGTCCGGATTCTTCCTTCATCTTTTTAACAATATATTCGGCTTCTCCGATACTTCCGTAGAAAAGTCCTGCCTGAATGTTGGAAATGATCTCTTTGGCAAGAATGGACTTCGGTTTCTTGATCTCGACATCCGGAAGCTTTGCTGTCTGGTTGCTCAAAGCATTGGCACTCATCTGAATACCCGGTGCGATAACTACCGCATCCAGACTTCCATCTTCCAGAATCAATTCAAATGTCGTCGCCGAACCATAATCAATGACAATTGCAGGTCCGCCGTAAATCTCTTTTGCAGCTGCTGCATCGACAATGAGATCCGCTCCGGCCTCTTTTGGATTTTCTCCATTAATACGTACACCGGTTTTTACTCCCGGTCCTACAACGATTGGTTCAGAACAGAAATATTTTTTGATACCGCTTGTAAATGAATACATGATATCCGGAACAACAGATGCAATGATGACCTGATCGATATCTTTCGGATCGAATCCGGCACTCTGAATCAATTCTCTCATAAGAACACCATATTCATCCGATGTTCTTGGCATCTGTGTCGTCATTCTGAAATTGCCGAGAAGAATTTCCCCACGAAAAATTCCCACTGTAATATTTGTATTTCCAATATCAATTGCCAATAACATTATTTCTTCCTCCTTATTCTATAATTGATGAATCCCCCAGAAAAACAACTCGATAGTACGTTTCCAGAGATTCAAACAGTTCCGCTCTTTCCCGCTGAATCTGTCTGATTTTAAGACCGCTTCCGATCTCATCGAATAAAATATCCTCTTCTGCCACATCGACACGAAGTCTGAGATCGCCTTCCGGCCCGAATTCCATGATCAAAACACCGCCAACATCGGCTGTAAAGAGAACACAGATAATTTTTAATTCCTCCTTGATTCCCTCCGGCAGTCCGCTGAAAGCTTCATTTAAATAAAATTTTTCCTCATAGGCACTGGCCGCGCACAGCACCACATTCTCCTGCTGCATAATCTTTCCTCTATTTCATATATCCATAAACACCACGAATAGACACTTCACCGGAGCGAACAATAACATCACCTTCATCGGAGGATACGATCAATTCTCCTATATCATTAATTCCCCGTGAAATTCCCCGCCATACCCGACGTATCTCGTGGACATCGATCTCCTTATCTTTGTGAATCAGACCGGCATTATACCGTTCCTTCAAAAACCGAAGATCTCCCGTCTTTAAAAATTCCCGGTAATTCTTTTCAAAATGATCCATAACACATGCTATAATTTCTGCACGGTGATAATTTTCACCAGTCACCATCGACATTGATATGGCTGTCTTTTCCAACTCTTCCGGAAAGAATTTCATATTCGCATTGATTCCGATACCGATTACAATATAATTGATTCTATCCGGTCCGGCACTCATCTCGGTTAATATTCCTGTAACTTTCCGGCCGTCAATCACAATATCATTCGGCCACTTAATACCTGCCGCTATGCCATAGTCCTGCATCATCTCGTGAACAGCCATGGCACCGACCAATGTCACCATGGACGCATCCATCGGCGGAATCTCCGGTTTCAATATCAAGGACATCCATATACCGCATCCCTCCGGAGAAAAAAATGCCCGGCCCATCCGTCCTTTTCCTGTGTTCTGCGTCTCCGCAATAATCAGAGAACCTTCCTCGGCTCCCTGTTCTGCCAACATACGTGCCTGATCATTGGTCGAACCGAGACAATCATAATAATAAATCTTGCGCCCCATGACCTCTGTCGTCATAACACTTAATATCTCAGGTACTGTCAGAACATCCGGACTAGCGATAAGGCGATAACCTTTCCGGTTTATCGCCTCAATCTCATAACCATCATTTTGAAGCTGCTTCATCACCTTCCAGACTGCTGTCCGGGACACTTGAAAATGTTCGCATAATTCCTGTCCGGAAATAAAATCTTTTCGTGATTTTAACATCTGCAAAATTTCATCTTTCACTTAACCATTCTCCTATATTTCGTCACATAAAGTTGCCGCCATCACTGCTTTGATCGTATGCATACGATTCTCAGCTTCATCAAATACTTTTGACTGGGAGGACTCGAATACTTCATCTGTCACTTCCATATCCGTGATGCCAAAACGTTCACCCATTTCTTTTCCAATGGTTGTTTTAAGATCATGGAAAGCAGGCAGGCAGTGAAGGAAAATAGCCTGAGGTCCTGCATTCTCCATCAGTGCTTTTGTCACCTTATAAGGGGACAGATCCCGGATACGTTCTTCCCATACTTCATCCGGCTCACCCATAGATACCCATACATCCGTACAGATGATATCCGCATCCTTTGTTCCTTTGATCGGATCTTCTTCAAAAGTAATGGAACCTCCGGAAATTTCAGCGAATGCTTCACATTCTTTTCTCAACTCTTCATTTGGGAAATACTTTTCCGGTGCACATGCTACAAAATCAAGTCCGAGTTTTGAACATGCAACCATATAGGAATTCGCCATGTTATAACGGGCATCACCGATATACACCAGTTTTTTGCCTTTGATCTCACCAAAGTGTTCACGAATTGTAAGGAAATCCGCAAGCATCTGCGTCGGATGGTATTCATTTGTAAGACCATTCCATACAGGAACTCCGGCATATTCTGCCAGTTCTTCAACGATTTCCTGTCCGAAACCTCTGTATTCAATACCTTCATACATTCTTCCGAGAACCCGCGCTGTATCTTCAATGCTCTCTTTCTTTCCAATCTGAGAACTTGATGGTTCCAGATAAGTTGTACCCATACCCAGATCATGGGCTGCAACTTCAAAAGAACAACGTGTTCTTGTACTTGTTTTTTCAAAAATAAGTGCCACATTTTTGCCTCTGAGCACATCTACCGGAATTCCCTTTTTCTTACGGTTTTTCAAATCCGCAGCAAGATCCAGTAAGTAAATGATTTCTTCTTCTGTAAAGTCTTTTAATGTCAAAAAATTTCTGCCCTTTAAATTCATCTTTCTATCTCCTATATTTTATGACTCTTTAATTGTCTCTACAACAGATTTGGCAAGTCCCGCCATTCCCTGAATCTCTGAAGGAATGATGATCTTCGTTGCCTGTCCGTTGGCTGCCTTCTCAAATGCCTCCAGGCTCTTGATTCGAAGAACGGCCTCATCTGCTCCCGCTTCTCTTAAGAAACGGATACCATCCGCATTCGCCTGCTGAATCTTAAGAATGGCCTGTGCCTCACCTTCTGCTTCGCGAATCTTAGCTTCGCGTGCCGCTTCCGCACGAAGAATTCTTGCTTCTTTATCCGCCTGTGCATCAAGGATCGCCGATTCCTTATGACCTTCTGCGCGAAGAATTGCGGAACGCTTTTCACCTTCAGCGATAAGAATCGATTCTCTTCGTTCACGCTCAGCTTTCATCTGTTTTTCCATGGCATCCTGAATTGCTGCCGGAGGAATAATATTCTTTAATTCAACACGATTTACTTTAATTCCCCATGGATCTGTTGCCACATCCAGAGTGGAACGCATCTTGGCATTAATAATCTCTCTGGAAGTCAGAGATTCATCCAGCTCCAGTTCACCGATGATGTTTCGGAGCGTCGTTGCTGTCAGGTTCTCGATCGCCATGATCGGATTCTGGACACCATAGCAATATAACTTCGGATCTGTAATCTGATAAAATACGACGGTATCTATCCTCATCGTAACATTATCTTTTGTGATTACCGGCTGAGGTGCAAAATCAACGACCTGCTCTTTTAAAATAACTTTCTTTGCAACTTTATCAATGATCGGCACTTTTACGTGAAATCCTACAGACCAGGTTCCCTGATAAGCCCCCAGACGTTCAATAACATAAGCATGTGCCTGAGGTACGATCTTAATACTGGATACAACAAGAATCAAAATAATTAATATCAAAACGATAATCGGTATAAAAACCATAAAACGACCCATCATAGGCTCTCTTCCTCCCCTTTTTCCTTCTCAACCATCAGTTTCACACCGGCAATACCGGCAATGCGCACCATCTCATCCTTACGGAAGGTCACCTCGTCTTTTGTAGAACGGGCTGTCCATTCCATGCCGTTCACCATGACCTGTCCCTCAGATTTCAGGTTATTCACAGGTATCAACACTCTGGCTCTGTGACCGACAAGGCTCTCCGCATTCGTCTTGGTTGTCGTCTTATTCAGGTAACGCGTCATGACCGGACGGGTAAATACCAGCATAATCACTGATACAACAATAAAAGCAACAACCTGAACATAGAGAGGCATGTTCACCAATGCCAGCAAAAATGCTGCCAGGGCTCCCACCGCAAACCATACGGTCGTCAGTCCGAGTGTAAGAATCTCAATCAGCAGCAATACACCAAAAGCTGCCAACCAGAAGATTTCATACATACCTCTTCCTCCTTTCGTCAGTTATGCATTCTCTGCCGCTTAGCCTCATACATAAGAAGAGCTGCAGCAACACCTGCATTCAGTGACTCCACCTGTCCGGCCATCGGAATACGTATGTAATCGGTTGCCAGATCAGCCAATTCATCACTGAGTCCATTCGCCTCATTACCAATCATAAAGCAAATATCCGAACAATAATCCTGCTCGAAATAACTCTTGTCCCCTTTAAGATGTGCTGCATAAACATGCATATTCAACTGGCGCATCGCATGAACCACCTGAGTCAGATCATCTGCGATCGCTACAGGAACCCTGTAAATCGATCCCATCGTTGAACGAATGACCTTCGGCATAAACGGATCCACCGATGTCCGGTTAAGAATTACCCCATGAATTCCCGCGCCCTCACCAGTTCTTAAAATCGTCCCAAGATTTCCCGGATCCTGAAGCGATTCTAAAATTAAAAACATCTTTTTATCTTGAACGGAAAGGAAATCTTTCCAATCAAAAACTATCATATCGACAACGGCCATAATCCCCTGCGGCGTTAATGTATCCGATGCTTCTTTAAACACTTTATCACTGAGAATCTCAAACAGACATCCGGTCTCTTCGGCTTTTTTCTCAGCTTTCATACGATGTTCCCCGTTTTGCATAAAAGCTTCAGACACATAAATTTCTCTCAGACGCTCCTTTGGAGCTTCCATGACCATCTTAATACCTTCAACAACAAAGCACTGTTTTTCCCTTCGGACTTTACCTTTCTTCTGCAGCTGTATTAAATTTTTAACTTTTGGATTTGATACACTTGTGATCATCTAAGCTTCTACTCCAATTTTTGCAAAATCATCATTTTTACCAACAATAACAAGCATCATATCACTCTTAAATGGTTCGTCCGGATTCATATTGACCTTCAGATCATCGCCTCTCTTCATACCGATAATATTCAGACCGTAATTTTCCCGAACATTCAGCTGCCGCAGAGATTTCCCGATCCACATGTCCGGCACCGGCATCTCGACCATACTGAACTCTTTTGAGAGTTCCACAAGGTCAACAAATTCGCCACCCATGAGATTTCTCGCCAGCCGGCTTCCCATCTCGCCTTCCGGAAAAACGATCCTGTCCGCACCGATCTTCTCCAGAATATGCTTATGAATCTCATTCTCCGCTTTGGCAACAATAAACTTTGAGCCCTTTTCCTTTGCAAGGATCGTAGCCATAATATTCGCCTGCATGTTCGTCGACACACCAATGATCACACAATCCAGGTTACTGATTCCCAGATTATCCAAAACATCCGGATCTGTAATATCGGCTACCATCGCACAGGTTACAATATCCGCAACCTCATCTACCCTGTCCGGATCGGAATCGACCGCAATAACCGAGTTACCGCCCTCCGCCAGAGTCTTTGCCACAGCTGTGCCGAATTTACCCAGACCGAGTACACCATAATCTTTTTTACTCATAGTTTTACCTCTCAAAATTCTGACATCTCTGATTTATAGTATATCATACTCCATAATTTCTTGAAATACCTCAAGTCTTATCTATACAAATATTTTACCTTCCGGAAGCTTTCTATGAACTTTTTTGTTCTTAGAGTTGACATTCATGACCATAGCCATCGTAATAGGACCAAGACGTCCGCAATACATACTTGCAATAATGATGATTTTCCCTGCCAACGTCAATCCCTCTGTTATGCCCATCGTAAGGCCAACCGTTCCCAATGCTGAAAATGTTTCATACATAATCTGAAGCATTGGAAGATCTGTTTCAAAACAACACATGGCAAATGTACTCAAAACAAGACTGACAACCTGAAGTAAAACGACACAAAGTGCCTTCATCACATTTTCAAGTCCGATTCTCCGATGTCCGAGCTCCACATCATCTTTTCCGGTAATAACAGCCAAAACTGAAAATGCGATAAGCATCACGGTAACTGTTTTTACACCGCCGGCCGTTCCACCCGGTGAACCTCCGATAAACATCATAACACAGCCGAGAATAGCACTTGCATTTGTCATACCTGCCTGATCAATGCTTGCAAATCCTGCAGTTCGAAGTGTCACGGACTGAAAGATACTGGCCCATATCTTACCGCCCATGCTTAAATTGCCCATTGTCAAAGGATTATTATGTTCTAACGCATAAAAAATGACCGCACCGCCGGTAATCAGCACAAAAGTAGATGATAAAACAATCTTGCTGTGAAGACTCATACGTCTCCAGGACATCTTAAAACTCATCTTTTCTTTACGCACTCTCCGGATCATAGCAAGAAAATCCCACCATACAAAAAATCCAAGACCGCCGATCACAATAAGTCCCATTGTTATAAGGTTCATAAGTGGATGATCGACATAGTCCATCATACTGTTTGCTCCCATCAGATCCATTCCCGCATTACAGAATGCTGAAATGGAAGTGAACACAGAAACCCATATTCCTTTTAACAGACCATAGCGCGGTATGAATATGAAAGTATACAAAACTGCCCCGATGCCTTCCACGATCAAAGAACCTTTTATCATCTTTTTCACCATACGTACAAGTCCCGTAAGGGTATCAAATCCATAAGCCTCCTGAATGAGCATCCTCTGCTTCAGCTGGATCCTTTTTCCTGCAATAATTAATAACAGGGTTGTAAATGATACCACACCCAGGCCTCCAAGCTGAATCATAATAAGAATGACTACCTGCCCAAAAAAGCTCCAGTGTTCTCCTGTCACCACTGTAACAAGCCCCGTCACACAGGAGGATGTTGTCGCTGTGAAAAGTGCATCAATATAAGGTGTCCTTTGTCCGTCTGCCGCCGCAAAAGGCAGAGATAAAAGGATTGATCCAACAAAAATCAAAATCACAAACCCCAATGCGATAATATGTGTTGTTTTTAATTCAAAACTCTTTTTTTTCTCCATCAAAGTTAAATCCCTCGTCATATCAAGGATAGCGCAGTCCTCATAATGAAAACTGCGCTATACCCTTCCGTCTATTTTTTATCTGGCCATAATACGTGAAACAGATAACTGGAACGGATCCAGTTCCTTAGTCATACTTAAAGCTTCATCAATATCAAAATCCACAAACTCGCCGTGCTTATAAGCGACCACTCGGTTTGTCTTTCCCGATACAAGCACATCCACCGCATAAGCTCCCATAATAGAGGCATAAACCCGGTCCTTTGCCGTAGGATTACCTCCGCGCTGAAGGTGACCGAGAATCGTTGCACGGGTTTCAATTCCGGTTGCCGCTTCAATTCTTCGAGCCATACTTGTAGAATGACCGATACCCTCTGCATTGATAATAATATGATGTGTCTTACCGATCTTTCTGCTCTGAATAATATGCTCAACAATAAGCTGCTCATCATAATTATAGGTCTCCGGAAGTAAAATATCCTCCGCACCATTGGCAATACCACACCATAATCCGATATAACCCGCATTTCTTCCCATGACTTCAATAATACTGCAGCGCTCGTGAGATGTTGATGTATCCCTTACCTTATCAATAGCTTCCATAGCCGTATTCACTGCCGTATCAAAACCAATCGTGTAATCTGTACAGGAAATATCCAGATCGATCGTCCCCGGAACACCCACTGTATTAATACCTAAAGCAGCAAGTTTCTGAGCGCCTCTGAAAGAACCGTCTCCTCCGATAACAACAATTCCGTCAATACCGTGCTTACGGCAGATCTCTGCCCCAAGTTTCTGTCCGGCTTCCGTACGAAATTCTTCACATCGTGCTGTATATAAAAATGTACCGCCTCTATTTAAAATGTCCGAAACACTTCCGGCACCCAGGTCGACAATGTCTTCCTCAAGAAGTCCCGCATAACCTTTGCGGATCCCTTTAACTTTGCATCCTGCTGTTACTGCAGTACGAACCACCGCACGCACAGCTGCATTCATACCAGGTGCGTCACCGCCGCTGGTCAGTACACCAATTGTTTTTATTTCTTTTTTCATGTCATGACCTCCGTCCTTGCGAATTGATGCCCATTATTTTGATATTTTAATACAGATTTACTGCCTTTTCAAGACAGATTGCTGAAGTTTTACATTTTCCTCGCCAAAAGCACTTCTGAGTATCTGAAGCATACGATCATCCCCATGAACGGCATACCGATTTTCCAGCTTTTTCACAGCCTTTTCTCTGGCACAGTAAATAACGATCCGATCTGTACCCGATTCCATCTCCAGCATACGATACAATTCCTGTTCACGCTGCATATAGTCATCTTTACTGTCAAATTTAATCCATATCTCCTTTGGTATCTCATCAAAAGGAATGATACGCTCACAGACAAGTTTAGCCTGCTGATCTTCAGAAGCAGACACTCTTCCCCGGATATACACCTTCTGCTCCTCTGTCAGATATTTTTGATGTTTCTCATAATCCTGCGGAAAAACAACGACCTCAACCGTGCCCACAAGGTCCTCCAGCGTCAAAAAAGCCATCAGTTTATTATTTCGTGTTACCTTCACCGTTTTCGATGTGATCATACCGCCGATGATGACATTCTGATTATCGCGCACCCGGCTCTCACCCGTATCCTCATCCAGATAAAAATCCGTTGTAACTGCCGTGACATTTTTCGTAAGAAATTTTTCATACTCCTCCAGGGGATGACCGCTGATATAAATGCCAAGCACCTCTTTTTCAAATGCAAGTTTCAATTCTTTATCATATTCGCCCACATTTGGATAATGCACATCAAATTCTGCTTTATCCTCATCCGATACAAAATCAAACAGCGTCATCTGTCCGGTCATCGATTTCTTCCGCTCCTGATTCACCTGATCCATGACCTGAACATAGACCATCATCAACTGACGCCTCGTGGCATGAAGCCCATCCATTGCTCCCGATTTAACAAAACTTTCTATCGTCCGTTTGTTCACTTCTTTTCCTGAAAGACGCTCGATAAAATCTTTCAGGCTGATAAAAGGACCATTTGCTTTTCTCTCTTTTACAATATTGTCGATCACGCCGCGGCCCACACTCTTAATCGCCGAAAGTGCATACCGTATTTTACCGTCAGATACGGAAAAATCCCGTTCCCCCTCGTTAATGTCCGGAGGAAGAATCTTTATATTCATCTTCCGGCATTCCATAATATATTCGGCTACCTTCGAAGGATTATCAATGACAGATGTCATCAACGCAGCCATAAATTCTACCGGATAATAGTATTTCAGCCATGCTGTCTGATAGGAAACAATCGTATACGCTGCCGCATGAGACTTATTAAAAGCATATTTGGCAAAATCTGTCATATCATCAAATATCTTATTGGCAATGCGTTCATCAATACCTCTGGCAATACATCCCGGAACATTGAGTTCCTTATTGCCATAAACAAAGTATTCCCTCTCTTTTGCCATAACATCCGCTTTTTTCTTAGACATGGCACGTCGAACCAGATCACTTCGTCCCAGATCGTAACCGGCCAGCTTCATAACGATCTGCATAACCTGTTCCTGATAAACGATACAACCATATGTCGGTGCCAGAATCTCCTCAAGCTCCGAACAGTCATACACGATCTCCGACTGATTTTGTTTTCCTTTTATATATTTCGGAATAAAGTCCATAGGTCCCGGACGATACAGGGAAATTCCCGCAATAATATCTTCCAGTGTGGACGGTTTCAATTCTTTCATGAAACTCTTCATACCGGCACTTTCAAGCTGAAATATCCCCTCTGTCCGGCCGGAAGAAATCATCTCATACACTTTCGGATCATCATAATTAATTTTGTTCATATCAAGAGGAATATCCCGCTGCCGGTTTATAAGATTCACTGCATTCTGAATAACCGTTAATGTTCTTAATCCGAGAAAATCCATCTTTAACAATCCCAGTTCTTCCAGAGTCGTCATAGTGAACTGGGTTGTTATACAGTCATCCACCCCTCGGGACAAAGGCACAAACTCATCGACAGCTTTCGGACTGATAACAACTCCCGCTGCATGTGTCGATGTATGTCTCGGAAGGCCTTCAAGACGTTTGGACATATCGATCAGTTCATGAATAACCGGATCCTCATCATAAATCTTTTTAAATTCCGGATTTTTCTTTAAGGCAAGATCAATCGTAATATTTAGCTCCGATGGCACCATCTTTGCAACCGAATCCACCTGAGCATAGGGAAGATCAAGGACTCTTCCCACATCACGAATAACACCTCTGGCAGCCATTGTACCAAATGTAACAATCTGTACAACACGCTCTTTTCCATATTTTCTGACAACATAGTCAATAACTTCCTGGCGTCTCTCAAAACAGAAATCCACATCAATATCCGGCATCGTCACCCGGTTCGGATTTAAAAAACGTTCAAACAGAAGATTGTATTTAATCGGATCCAGATCTGTAATTCCAAGACAATAAGATACAAGACTTCCGGCTGCCGATCCACGACCCGGCCCGACAGCAATGCCATGACTCTTTGCATAATGTATAAAGTCCCACACAATAAGGAAATAGTCTACAAAACCCATGTTTTTAATTGTAGATAATTCATATTCCAAACGTTTTTTTAAGCTTTCGTCCGGTTTTTCATAACGCTGTGTAAGCCCGTCCCAGGTCAGCTTATTCAAATAGCTCCATGCATCATAACCCTCCGGAACAGGAAATTCAGGAAGTTTATATTTACCGAATTCAATCTCTACATGACACCGGTTTGCAATCTTATGTGTATTCTCGCAGGCCTGCTTTGCATACGGAAAGAGCTTTTTCATCTCCTCCTCCGACTTGACATAGTACTGCCCGCCTTCATAACGCATACGATCTTCATCTGCCACCTTTTTTCCGGTCTGGATGCATAACAATATATCATGAGGTTTTTCATCTTCGGCATAGGTATAATGAATATCATTGGTCGCCACAAGTTCAATTCCTGTCTCCTGACTCATTCTGAGCAGACTGTTATTCACCGTTTTCTGAGCAGGAATTCCATGATCCTGAAGTTCCAGAAAGAAATTACCCTTTCCGAAAACAGATTCCAGCTCCAATGCCTTTAATTTTGCTTCTTCATAAAGCCCTTTTTGGATATATTCAGGTACAATACCGGCCAGGCAGGCACTGAGAGCTATAATCCCCTCATGATACTGACGAAGTACCTCCATATCCACTCTCGGTTTATAATAAAAACCTTCCGTAAAACCTCTGGATACAAGTTTCATCAGGTTATGATAACCCGTGTTATTCTCTGCCAGAAGAACAAGATGGTTATATTTATTATCCTGCTGTCCCCCTTTATCAAACCTGGAATTTGGGGCCACATAAACTTCACACCCGATAATCGGACGAATTCCCGCTGCTTTGGCGGCACGGTAAAAATCAATCACACCATACATCACACCATGGTCTGTGATTGCCACACTGTCCATTCCCAGTTCTTTTGTCCGGGCTACAAGTTCTTTTATTTTATTCGATCCATCCAGCAAACTGTATTCTGTATGCACATGCAAATGGGTAAATGCCATGAAACCTCACCTTTTTTATTTTTTAATAGTACTATCATACCATATGAAAAAGAAAAATGCTAATTACTTGTTATTTTCTTCAGAATTTTCTATACTGTATATATAGATCAATAATTCAGGAGGACTTATCATGGCTTTTCATTTAATCGATATGAATACCTGGGAACGCCGGGAACATTATAAATACTACCAGACACTGGTTCACTCAAATTATACACTGACAGCCCATATTGATATTACCGATCTGTTAGAAGAAGTCAAAAAACGTCATCTGCGCTTTTACCCGGTTTTTCTGTATGTCACTTCCAGTGCGGTTAACAGTATAAAAGAAATGCGCATGTCTAAAGACTCTGACGGAAATCTGGGTTACTGGGACGAGTGCCATCCGTCTTACACGATTTTCCACAAAGACGACTGTACTTTTTCTGATATATGGTCCGAATATAACAAGGATTTTTCTGTTTTTTATGAAACCTGCCTGAAAGATATGGAAAAATGGAAAGATGTCAAAGGCGTCAAAACAAAACCGAATAAGCCGGTCAATTTTACACCGATTTCCTGTGTTCCATGGATTTCATATACATCTATGTCTTATGACACACCAGTGACCTCTCCTCTGTATTTTCCTGTCATTCTTTTTGGCAAATATTTTCAGGAAAACAGAAAAATATTACTTCCTTTTTCGGTATATGTCCCTCATGCGGTTTCTGACGGATACCATACTTCATTATTTCTTAATACCATCCAGAAGATCGCCGACAATTATAAAGATTGGCTAAAATAAGAAAATCCCCTCTGAATCCTTAGCTTGATAGAATTCAGAGGGGATTTTATAAAAACTCTTTTATTTTTTACGTACACCGATTGCCATCGAATACTGGACTCTGTGTCGGTCTTCTACAATATCTTTAAGATAACCCGTCACACCATGCCCCTCATAGGGATCATTAAAAATATAGTGTGTGTCGTCATATCCAACGAGAAGCATACAATGCTCATTTGAAATCCATGTAAATACTTCGCCTGTATCATGCAAACGCCACTGGGGCCCGATCATCGGTTCACGCATATCAATACATGCCCAATAAATCACAGGAAGATTTTTATCAATATAATTCTCTAAAAGCCATGATGTGGGTTTTCCTGTCTCATCAATTACTTCATAGGAATCCCCAATGACCTTTTCCAAAGCTTTTTTGATCACAGGTGCATAACATCCGAAATCATCTTCATTATATGGGCTTCCGCAAAAGCTTTGCCTCGGATCCGGCCCAAAGAGCTGATTTTCTTTCATCTCAAATGGCTGACACTCCAGATATTTTTCAATAAACTCATCTACAGAAACAGCATATCCGAGATAATTTAGAAGCATTACCGCTGACACACTCTCACATCCTGTAGGATATAAATCTTTCTGACTGATATAGGGCACATTAAGCTTTTTCACTGTCAGCAACCTTTCCATATTTTGCTTCTGTCCATCGCTTCATTACCGTCAGAACAATTAACAGCAGAATGAGGCTCACGCCAAGAGATAACCACCACGTTTTGACAATTCCTGCGATCAGATAGCCGACAAAACATACGATAGCCACCACCATCGCATACTGCATCTGGGTCGATACGTGATTAATATGATTACTCTGAGCCCCCGCTGATGACATGACGGTCGTATCCGAAATCGGCGATACATGATCCCCACAGACTGCTCCTGCAAGTACTGCTGAAACTGCAATAATCATCATTTCAATGTTGTCCGCACCCGGGAACATAGCGATGACGATCGGAACAAGAATTGCAAATGTTCCCCAGCTTGTGCCTGTGGAAAATGCCAGAAATATAGCCACAAGAAACATGATAGCCGGAATGAAAACACTGGCCGAAGTGTTGCTTCCGACAACACTTTCAACAAATGAGGCGATACCCAGCGCATCTCCGACACCCTTTAAAGACCATGCAAAAATCAATATGGCAACTGCCGGGATCATCAATCGGAACCCTTCGACAAAACTGTCCATGAATCCTTTAAAAGTAACAACTTTGCGCGGCAGATACAAAACAAGCATGAACAATATCGTCACAGAGGTTGCAAAAATCAAACTGATCTCCGCATTACATCCGGCAAAGGCTGTAATAATATCCGTTGCACCGTCCAAAAATCCGGTGTAGATCATCGCACCGATGGCAGAAACAATCAGGACTGCAACCGGGAGAACAAGATCCAGCACATGCCCCCTTGAAGATCCCTCTTCCTGTTTGATCTGTTCGAATTCCCCGGCACCGGAAGTAAAAAGATCTCCGTTTGCCGCATTGATCTCATGTTTTCTCATGAGTCCGAAATCAAATCCACTGATGGAAACATACAATACCATAGCTAATGTAAGTAATGCATATAGATTGTAAGGTATCGTACGAAGGAATAATTGAAAACCTGTAATTCCCGCATCCGCCGGTACATAAGAGTTAACGGCTGCAGCCCAGCTTGAAACCGGAGCGATAATGCAAATCGGTGCTGCCGTCGCATCAATGATATAAGCAAGTTTCGCTCTGGATACTTTAAACCGGTCTGTCACAGGACGCATAACCGATCCTACTGTAAGACAGTTAAAATAATCATCCACAAAAATCAGTACACCAAGCCCTGTTGTGGCCAGTAATGCACTTTTCTTTGATTTAATATGCTTTCCGGCCCAATTGCCATAGGCAGCTGACCCGCCCGACTTCGCCATCAGCACAATGATCATACCAAGCAAAACATCAAAAATCAGAATATTCAGATTCATACTATCTTTCATAATACTGAAAAATGCATTGAATGCCTCCCACGGCTGAAAACCTGTATACAAAAGTGCACCGAAAGCTACTCCTATGAACAGAGAACTGTAGACTTCTTTTGTCACAAGCGCCAGCACAATAGCTAAAAGCGGCGGCACTAATGACCACCATGTTCCGATAAACATCGCACTGTCCATAAAATTTTTCCCCCTTTTATGTCTGTAGTATATCTATTTTATCGAATTCTCATGAAATATACAATCCTTTCATAAAAAAATCCCTGAAAGAGGGAGTTTTAATCGCTCTTTCAGGGAATAAAAATTATAACAACAGTTCGGATTATAATTTAAATGTAACAAGAAGGTCTTCCGAATTTACTTTTTCACCTTCGGAAACATAAACTTTTTCAACAACACCGGCTGTCTTCGAAACAATAGTTGTTTCAATCTTCATTGCTTCAACAACAAGAAGTGGTGTATTGACATCTACTTTATCGCCTTCTTTAACAAAGATCTGGCACACTGTTCCAGGAATCGAAGAACCGATCTGTTTTGGATCTGATTTATCTGCCTTCGGTTTCTGATTTACATGTACCATTTCGTTCTTGTCTTCGATAACGACTTCTCGAACCGCACCATTGACTTCAAATGTTAATGTACATTTTCCTTCATTGTCTGCAGGTGTCTTACTGATATATTTGATGATCAGAGTTTTACCTTGTCCGATATCAACAAAAGTCTCTTCTCTTGGACGAAGACCATAGAAGTAAACATGGCTCTGAAGCTGAGATACATCATTATAAGCTTCCAGATGTACACAGTAATCTTCATAAACCTTCGGATACATTGCATAACTTACAGCTTTCTGACGAACTTCTAACGGTGTGAATCCGGAAAGATCAAATTTACTCTTCAGGTAAGCTTCAATCTGCTCTAAGTCAAGACTTTCAAGCAATGTTCCCGGACGAACGGTGATCGGTTCCTGTCCTTTAAGAACGATCTTCTGGAATTCTTCAGGGAAACCGCCGTCAGGCTGTCCGATCATACCTTTGAAATATTCCACAACCGATTCCGGATAAGAAAGATCTTTGCCGACTGTAAGAATATTATCTTTATTTAAATCATTTTTAAACATGAAAATTGCAAGATCGCCTACAACCTTCGATGTCGGTGTAACTTTTACGATATTGCCGAGAAGATCATTTGCTTCTTTATAAAGACGTTTAATATCATCGAAACGGTCTTTTTCACCCATGTCTTTGACCTGAGCAAGAAGGTTGGAATACTGACCTCCAGGAATTTCGTATTTATAAATTTCTGCATTCGGTGAATACATGCCACTCTCAAATGGTTTATATACTTCACGAACTTTTGCATAGTATTCGCTTGCCTGATGAAGTTCTTCAATATCAAGCTGTGTATCTCTTTCAGTTCCTTTCAACATGGATACAATTGTATTCATGGATGGCTGACTTGTCAGAGAACTCATGGATTCAATAGCCATATCCGCAATATCCACACCAGCTTCTACTGCCATAAGGACTGTACTTACACCACTGCCTGTTGTATCGTGCGTATGTAAATTTACAGGAATCTTTAATTCTCGTTTTAATTCTGTAACCAGAGTTTTTGCTGCATATGGTTTGAGAAGTCCGGCCATATCCTTGATTGTCAGAATATGACATCCCATAGCTTCAATTTCTTTTGCTTTTTTCAGGTAATAATCCAATGTATATTTTTTCTCATTCGGACTGGAAATGTCACCTGTGTAGCAAATCGTACCTTCAACGATCTTGCCTGTTTTGAGTGCTTCTTCTACCGGCATCTTCATATTTTCGATCCAGTTCAGACTGTCAAAAATACGGAATACATCGATACCACGGTCTGCAGAAACACGGATAAATTCTTTTACAACATTATCCGGATAGTTACTGTAACCTACCGCATTGGATGCACGAAGCAGCATCTGAAGCAGTGTATTCGGCATTAACTGACGCAAAGTTGCAAGACGGCGCCATGGAGATTCCTTTAAGAAACGATAGGCTGTATCGTAAGTAGCTCC
>JAEDDO010000154.1 GCA_016298055.1 Frisingicoccus sp. | reverse complement strand
TTATCACATATAAATGTATAGAGAATGTAAAAGAAATCTAAAGAATAGGGAAAATGAACAATAGTTTATTTACAATTCAAACAATTTATGCTAGAATAACTTTGACAGCAGAGTTAGAGAGAGAATGTCACAAGACGTTTCTTTCTGCTCTTTTTTAAGTGAATTAAGGCCACGGACTCAGGGCCTATATAAAGAAGGAGGAGAAACTATGAAAAAGATGACTAAGAAATCATTGGCTATAGCTTTGACTGGTGCAATGTGTCTGGCATTGGTCGGCTGCGGCGGGGGCAGTAAGGAAACCAAAGCTGAGACAAAAGCAGCTGAAACTTCAGCAGCAGATGAGACAAAGGCTGCAGAAGAAGGCGCTGTTGATCTTAATGCTTTGACATTAGACGAGATCACCGAAAAAGCTAAAGCTGAAGGTGAAGTCGTATCCGTTGGTATGCCGGACGAATGGGCAGACTGGGGTTCATTATGGCAGGCTATGTCTGATACATACGGTATCTCACATAATGATACTGATATGAGTTCTTCAGAAGAACTTCAGATGTTTGCAACCGAAGGCAAGAACGGAACAAAAGATATCGGTGACGTCGGATATGGATTTGCAGGTCAGGCAGTATCTGAAGATCTTGTTCAGGGATATAAGACATCTTACTGGGATAACGTTCCTGACTGGGCTAAAGGCGAAGACGGCAAATGGATGGTTGCATATACAGGCGTTACAACATTCCTTGTAAATACAGAACAGGTTGATAATGTACCGACATCCTGGCAGGATATTCGCGAAGGCGACTACAAAGTGGCACTTGGGCCTCTTACAGGCGGTAACGCACAGGCAGCATTCATCGCTTCCGCATACGCATTCGGCGGTGATATGAATAATCTTGAACCTGCATTTGAATTCTGGACAGAACTGGCAGAAGCAGGAAGAATCAATACACTTGATATCACTCAGGCGAACTTCGAAAACGGCGAGATCGCTGTAGGTGTTGTATGGAGCTTCACAGGTATTCCTTACAGCAAGAATATTGAACAGTATAAGATGACAGCAGTTGTTCCTTCTGATGGATCTCTTCAGAATGGTTACGCATCTGTGATTAACAAATATGCACCACATCCACATGCAGCAGCTCTTACAAGAGAGACCATGTTCAGTGATGAAGGTCAGACATATTTAGCTTTAGCAGGTGCTATTCCTACAAGAGAAGATTTTGTTGTTGCAGATGAATATGCAGATCAGGTTATCAGCAAAGAAGATATCGCAGGCGCTGTTCTGATTTCAGACGCAGAAGCATATTCCGCAGCTTGTGAAACAGCAAAAACACGTTGGGAAGAAGAAATCGCTCCATTACTTGTACAGTAATTGTTTTTGATCGAATCTGAATGAATTTACGGGGGTGCACATTTTTCGCACCCCCTTTTCAGTGATACGGGGCATAACCTTTTGACCCGGATATTAACAGGCTCTGGCGCATCCAGATAAAAATTGACAGGATCAGACAGGAGTTGAATGTGGTGAAAAAGAAAACATATATTTATTTACTTGCGTTAGTGCCATTCTTGATCGTTGCGCTGCTCTATGAGATCGTACCGCTCATCACGGTCATTTTAAAGAGCTTCCAGCCCGATGCTGGAACAGGCTTTACGCTTGAAAATTATCAGACTATTTTTTCGAAATTGTTATATCGAAAAGCTATTTTTAACAGTTTGAAGATATCGATAACATCTGCAATCATAGGAATTATTGTAGCATTTTTAGGTGCACGGGCCGCACATCAGCATCAGGGAAAACTGAATCACCTGTTTATGACAGTTTTAAACATGGTTTCTAATTTTGCCGGAATCCCGTTGGCCTTCGCTTATATGATTCTTCTCGGTAATGCAGGTCTGGTTGTAAATATCGGTAAAGAACTTGGCATTGATTTTTTGTCCAATTACAATTTATACACGATGAACGGTATGAGTCTGGTTTACATATATTTCCAGATTCCTCTTTCCACGCTGCTTCTTATACCTGCTTTTGACGGTGTTCAGAAGCAATGGAAAGAAGCTTGTACGCTTCTTGGCGGTACACCGGGAATTTTCTGGCGCAAGGTTGGTGTTCCTGTGCTGATGCCGAGTATTCTCGGTACCTTTAGTGTTCTCTTTGCCAATGCTCTGGCAGCTTATGCAACCATCTATGCATTGATGATGGATAATATTGCATTGCTTCCGGTTCAGATTGCAGGATGCTTTACCGGTGAGGTCCGGATCCGTGCCGGTCTGGGAGGTGCATTGTCTGTTGTCATGATGATCATCATGGTCGTTATGATCTTTATTACAAATGGTCTCAGCCGTCGATTCCAGAAAGGAGGTAACCGAAAATGAAGAAAAAGAGTTCCGCTTCAATGGCAGTTATGCTGCTTGTCATGATTTATCTTTTAATTCCGCTGGTTGCTTCCATTATTTACTCTGTCTTTAAAAAATGGACGGGCATTTTGCCGGAAGGCTTTTCTTTGAACAACTATGTTTCATTATTTACAGATCCGAATTTCATGGCATCTGTCGGTCGTTCCATCGGAATGTGTATTATTCCGATCGTGACAACGATTATTATTGTTTTGCTTGCGCTGTTCGTAACAGCCATTTATTTTCCGAAACTTGAGAAATACGTGCAGATAATTTGTATGATTCCATATACGATTCAGGGGGTTATTCTTTCCGTCAGTATCCTGTCTTTATATGTAGGAACGGATTCTATTTTGAGTAATCGTCTTGTTATGCTGATGGGAGCCTATTGTATCGTTATTCTTCCGTATATCTATCAGGGTATCCGGAACGGAATGAATGCGGTGAATATGCCGACACTGATCGAAGCGGCTGAGATGCTCGGCGCTTCAAAGATCTATGCTTTTTTCAGAGTGGTTGTACCGAATATTCTTTCGGCGATTATCGTGTCATCACTTTTGGCTGTAGGTATTATCTTTGGTGATTATGTTCTGATTCGAAATCTGGCCGGAACCTCTGCACCGAATATGCAGATTTTCCTGTACCAGACGATGAAGAGCGACAGTACAAAGGCCAGTGCTGTTTTCGTAATCATTATGTTCGTAACCTTTATCATTACGGCGATTGTATTATTCCTGAAAAGCCGGGAAAATAAAGGCAACACACAGAAAAAATAAGGAGTGATGAGAAATGTCGTATATTCGATTTGAAAATTTGAGTAAAAGCTTTGGGAAAAATGAAGTTCTCACGAATATTGATCTGGAAGTGGAAAAAGGACAGTTAGTCACACTCCTTGGACCGTCCGGATGCGGAAAAAGTACCCTTTTAAGATGTCTGGCCGGACTTGAGACGGTAACATCCGGAAAAGTTTATCTGGACGGCGAAGATATCACCTTTAAGAATCCAAAGGATCGTGATATCGGTATGGTATTCCAGCAGTACAGCCTTTTCCCGAATATGGATGTG
The DNA here is from genome assembly GCA_016298055.1 of Frisingicoccus sp. Taxonomy (GTDB): domain Bacteria; phylum Bacillota; class Clostridia; order Lachnospirales; family Lachnospiraceae; genus Frisingicoccus. Next base: position 837 of record JAEDDO010000154.1, on the reverse strand, counting down.
GCACAGAATGTTGCCTTCGGTCTGAAGATGAAAAAAGTGCCGAAGGAAGAGATCACAAAACGTGTGGAAGAGATGGTGGATATCGTCGGTCTGACCGATCATCTGCATCACTATCCGACACAGATGTCCGGCGGCCAGCAGCAGAGAGCTGCCCTTGCCCGTGCGATGGTTACGAATCCGAAGGTACTTCTTCTGGATGAGCCTTTATCTGCAATTGATGCCCTTCTTCGTCATTCTCTTCAGGTGGAGATTCGACGTATCCAGAAAGAGATGGATATCACAGCCATTTTTGTAACTCATGATCAGGACGAAGCGATGGTCATGTCAGATGTGATCCATTTGATGTATAAAGGCAAAATTGAACAGTCGGCAGCTCCGACAGAGATGTATACGCAGCCGACATCAAAGTTTGCCGCAACCTTTATCGGTCACTATAATATCCTTCCTGTAAGCGAATTTAAGAAACTGACCGGCAAAGACGGGGATGGCAAAGATGTAGCCTTCCGTCCGGAGATCATAGAGATCGGTTTACAGCCGGTTGAAAAAGAAGGATATATATCCATGAAGGGTAAAGTCGTTGTCAGCCTGCCTCACGGTAACGTTCTTCGTTATGCGGTTATGTGCGGTGACAGACAGATTGATGTTGACGTTTTATTTAAAAAGGCAACGGTTATTGAAAACAATACCGATGTTTATCTTTCATTTAAAGAAGATGACTGTATCTTCTTATAGAGACAGGTTCCTTGACTCAGATAGGGGTAGGGGGGACAGGTGACTGGGGTCAATGCCATTTAGATATTTGTTCTATTTTTGTTCGGTTAAAGATATATTTTCCAA
>JAEDDO010000025.1 GCA_016298055.1 Frisingicoccus sp. | reverse complement strand
GGATGAAAAAAGATATGAGGTGGATGTAAGTTCGGGCGAAGTATCAAAAATGACAGTTTTTGATACGCCTTATATGTATCCGGTGGATATTTTAATCCATAAGGTAGACAGCGAAACGGGAAAAGCAGGATACAAAAAGATGGAAGGTGCGGAGATTAAAGTTTGTTATTATGATTGTCTTTCGGACAGTGATCCGGCACTTGAAGGCAAAACACCTGTGCGCAAATGGATCATGACAACCGATGCGCTTGGCGAAGTAAAACTGGATGAAGCACATAAACTTTCCGGAGATAACTTTTATTATGACAATAGTGTACCGGCCGTTGCCGTCATTCCGGAAGGTACACTGACGATACAGGAAATAAGCCCTCCGGCCGGTTATCTGATCAATCCTTCGGTTTTTATAAGAAAGTTCAGTCATACAGAAGATAGAGAGGTCTTATTGTCAAATATTCCCGTCATAGAAGAAGATGTTCACAAAGTGAAAATAATTCTCACAAAGAAAATTTACGCAGAAGATATTAATTTCAGTAATGGCAATCCCATGTTTATTTTCAAAGTTGAAGGAAAGGACGTGAGGGGACAGACAAGGACTTGTTTTAAAATTCTTGATTTTACTCAGGAGTATGTCAACAGCCACAGAGATGATAAAGGCCAAGTTTCAATGGAAGTTGTCTTTGATTCTCTGATTGCCGGAGAATACAGAGCCGGTGAAATGTCCGTAAGCCGTTATCGGTTGGAGAATATTACAGACATTGAAAACGGTGTGAGAGAGGATGATGAAGTCCTGTTTGATTTGAAAAATACAGATCATACAGAAGGAAGGGCAGTATTTATTAATAGAAATTATGAACAGAGAAATTATTCTGACACGCAGAAGGTTATTAATCGATTAGAACAATAGTTACGGGAGACACGGATATGAAGAACATAAAAAGATTTTTTGTTCATACAGCAGATATTTTAATTGGTGTGATTTTTATCGGAATATTGATGTTTTATATATTGGGATTTGCAGGATACAGACCCTATATTGTTGTTTCCGCTTCTATGGAGCCTACAATTTCCGTAGGCAGTGTTTGTTTGATCAATACCCATGTTAAATATTCTGATATAAAGGAAAATGATATCATTGCTTACAGGGCACCGAACGGCAGCATGGTTACGCATCGTGTTATTCGCCGGACGGATGACGGACTTGAGACAAAAGGGGATAATAATAATATATCCGATGGAATTACGACGGATGAAAGGAATTACAGCGGAAAAAATGTATGTTCCATCCCTTTACTGGGATATGTTTTTCGGGAACTTCAGAAAGCCAGAACCAGAATCTTATGTGTTACAGCAGGAATTGCGTGTCTGATCATAAAATGTTTTATGAGAGATGGAAGGGATAAAGAGAATGAAAAAAGAGAGACAGGATGTGATAAAAGCAGGAGATGTTATTGGAGGAAGATATAAGATCATAAAAAAAATCGGTCAGGGCGGTATGTCCGATATTTATCTGGCTTCAGATAATCAGGATGGTATTTACCGGGCTGTTAAGATTTTGCGGAAAACAGAAGGCATTGTTAACAGAGGCATATACAGAAATGTTTTTGTATCAGAGGTCAATATGATGAAACATTGTGTCCATCCGGCTTTTCCGAAAATTATTGATAACTTTGAGGAGGATCCTTATATTATCGTCATGGAATATATTGAGGGAGAATCACTTGACAAGGTTATTTTAAGAAAAGGAGGTCAGTCTGAGGAAAAGGTGATTGAATGGGCAAAGCAGCTTTGTTATCTGTTGGATTATCTGCATCAGCAGAATCCACCGGTTATTTATCGGGACATGAAACCATCGAATATTATTCTTGAATCAAACGGTACACTGCATCTGGTTGATTTCGGCGCTGCCAGAGTATATAAAGCGGACGGCATTACAGATACCATGATTTTCGGAACACGGGGTTATGCCTCTCCGGAACAACATTGTCTGCGTCAGACGGATTGCCGGGCAGATCTGTTTTCTCTTGGAATGACGCTGCATCATCTTCTTACAGGTATCGATCCGAGATCATCCGGATATATGTACGCTTCTGTAAGAAACTGGAATTTGAGCCTTTCAAAGCGTATTGAAAAAATTGTTGACAAATGTACGGCGATTAATCCTGAAGACCGGTATCAGAATTGTAATGAATTGCTTTATGATCTGGAACATATAAAAGATCCGGAGAACATTTTTTTTGAGAAAGGAAAGAAAACATGGCGGATGTTCCGACATATGTATCAACAGCTGTTTTTGGGCTGACGGCAGCCATGCTTTTAATCAACGTGCTGGCACAGATTATCTATGTTATTAAAAGCCTGAAAAAAGAAAAGTCGAATAAAAAGCGATTCGTTTATCCAGAAACAGAAAAGCTGTAAAAAGAAGGCTGTCATATATAAAAATGGCAGCCTTTGTTGTAATCTATTTGTGTTTTTTCTGTATATCCTTCTCAGGAGTTGTCAGATAGACATGAATCTTATCGATGCGATTTTTATCCATCTTATCAATAACAAAGCGAATGTAATCTTCGGTAATCTCTTCGCCTTCGCAAGGAATATGTTCAAGGACATTGATCATATGTCCGGCAATGGAATCATAGTCATCCGATTCGATATTGCAGCCGAAAACTTCGTTGATATCATCCAGACGCGTTGAACCATCCACAAGATATTCACTCGTGCTCAATTTCTGGATCGGGTCTTCTTCATCATCATCGTATTCATCACGAATCTCACCCACGATTTCTTCAATGAGATCCTCCAGAGTGATAATTCCGGCAGTAGAACCATATTCATCCAGTACAATTGAGATATTGATCGAATTCTCACGCATCTGAATCAGAAGATCGGAGGTCTTTTGATATTCATAGGTAAAATAAGGTTCGCGAAGGAGATCGGATAGTTTAAAATCTTCTTTTGTTCCTTCATAATTAAAGAAATCTTTTAAAGTAACAATGCCGACAACATTATCTTTACTTTCCTCGTATACGGGAAGGCGGCTGTACATATCTCTCTTAAAGGTTTTCTTAAGATCATCATAAGAAATAGCAGAAGGTACAGATACCATATCGATACGCGGTACCATAATGTCTTTAGCCAGAGAATCACCAAAATCTACCACATTATTGATCATCTCTTTTTCTTCGCTTTCAAGGACACCCTCCTCATGACTCACATCAATGATCGTGAGAAGTTCGTTTTCAGTCATCACGCGTTCTTTACCTGTATACCGCATGCCGAAAAGTTTCATAAATCCAAAAGATATCTTATTAACAATAAAAATCAGCGGGGTAAAAATAACGGTCATCCAGTAAATCGGCTTTATATAAAAAAAGCAGATGCGCTCGGAAGAACGTGTCGCGATACTCTTGGGGGTGATCTCGCCAAAAACAAGAATGATCAGTGTCAGAATACCGGTCGCAATACCGATGGCGGTTGCTGATTTGGAAGCAAGGCCTAAATTAGCAGTAATACGCGTGACCATGATCGTTGTTAATGATGAAGCTGTAAGATTGACAATATTATTGCCGATCAAAATAGCACTGAGCATCTTCTGGGGATCGTCTGTAAGCTTCCGTATAAGAGCAGCGTTCGGACGGCCTTCCTCTTCGAAAGTACGTATACGGATTTTGTTGACTGTTGTAAAAGCAGTTTCCGCTGATGAGAAGAAAGCGGATAAAATAATAAGTATAATCAGTGTTATTAATTGCGCCACACTCGTGGGATCCAAAATAGAATCATCTCCTGTAAATAAATTTTATTTTTTTCTTTAATTAGTAAAGATTTTATCTTATATATGTGTGCTTGTCAAGAAATAAGAGAAAAACGAATATTTATACTTGTCTTTCCTGTCAAATCATTGTACAATGGATATGTTTAAAATTTAAGTTATGTCATAAGGAGGCAATATGCGTAAGAAATCACATATTTCACTTGCAAATCATATGTTGAGTGAGTTTAAAGATGATCGATTAATGGCACATTCACATATGTTTCAGCTTGGAAGCCTTTTGCCGGATTTAGTTCCTTCATTTTTAACAAAAAAGCACAGGATGGACACCACGTTTGACATATTAGAGAAAAAACTGCGTAAAGTTGTAGATGAGTATCATGGAGAAGAAGAGCTTTCCATGTTCCGATGTAAGGATCTGGGCGTTGTTTCCCATTATATTGCGGATTATTTTACATTACCGCATAATAAAAAATTCACAGGTAATCTGAAGGATCATGTCAGTTATGAGGAAGTTTTGAAGCATTCCATGCGTCGTTATGTGAGCCAGAAGAATGTTGAGAATCAGCCTTTGATTCGAATGACAATGAATTCTGTGGATGATATTTGTAACTTCATTAAAAATTGTCATATGGAATACATCAGAATGACAGAAAATGGTCAGGATATTGACTGCAGACACAGTGTGGAAGTGTGTCGGCAGGTACTTGAGGCAGTGATGGCATTACTCCACGAACAGCGGCAGTATTGTATGCAGACGGCTTAAGGAATAATATTAAGATTGTATGAAAAAGTACTTTGACGACCTGGTTGAAGTACTTTTTTATCATGAGCCAGGGGGCGAATAGACATACATTTGACCCAAATAATAATTAGGTAAAGGATGATAGGATGGAACCAATGATTAAAATTGAACATCTGGATAAAACTTTTAACGGAAAGACACAGACTGTCTATGCTTTAAAAGATATTAATCTGGATATTCAAAAAGGGGACATTTTCGGGATTATCGGTATGAGCGGTGCGGGAAAGAGTACATTGATCCGATGTATGAATTTTCTTGAGCGTCCGACATCCGGGTCCGTAAAGATTGATGGGAAGGATCTGGCTTTAATGTCAGATAAGGAATTGAGAAAGACCCGCCAGGAAGTGGCAATGATCTTCCAGCATTTTAATCTGCTCCAGCAGAGGAATGTTCGGGGGAATATCGCATTTTCCATGGAGATCGCAGGAATGAAGAAGAGCGATATTGAAAAAAGAATCGATGAACTTCTTGAGATCGTTGATTTAAAGGACAGAGCCAAGATGTATCCGGCTCAGCTGTCCGGTGGTCAGAAGCAGAGGGTGGCCATTGCCAGAGCACTTGCCACAAATCCGAAGATCATTCTCTGTGACGAGGCAACCAGTGCGCTGGATCCGGCAACAACCCAGTCTATTTTAAAACTTCTGAAAGAGATCAATCAGAAATATGGAATTACGATCGTTATCATTACACATGAGATGAGTGTTGTGGAGAGCATCTGCTCCCATGTGGCGATCATCGACAGTGGTGAAGTGGCAGAAGTCGGAACCGTTGAGAAAGTATTTACTCAGCCAGAGTCAAAGGTAGCTAAACGTATTATTTATCAGAAAGCGGATAATACGACCAGCATGTTTGGAAAGCGCTGTATTCGTGTTGTTTTTGACGGCAAATCATCTTATGAGCCGGTCATTTCCAATTTGATCATGGAATGTAAAATTGCGGTGAATATTATGTTTGCAGATACAAAGGATATTGATGGCAAAGCTTATGGACATATGATTCTTCAGCTTCCGGAAGACCGGATTCAGGGAGATAAAGCCATTTATTATCTTCGTTCAAAAAATCTTGTTGTAGAGGAGCTGGAAGACTATGTTGTTTAGTTCACAGATTTGGTACATGATCGGTGAAGGTGTAGTGGATACGCTTTATATGGTAATTTTCTCTACGATCTTCTCCTATATTTTAGGTCTGCCGATTGCAATAGCCCTGGTGATCACGAGAAAGAACGGACTCCGTCCGATGCCGATGCTCAATACGGTTCTTGATGTGGTCGTGAATATATTGCGTTCGGTACCGTTTTTAATTCTTATGATTCTCGTAACGCCTTTAATGCGTCTGATCGCAGGAAAAGGCTATGGACCGACAGCGACAATTGTTGCGCTGGTTGTTGCAGCGGCACCTTATGTTGCACGAATGATTGAATCTTCCCTTTTGGAAGTGGATCCGGGAGTGATTGAGGCGGCATTAAGCATGGGTGCTTCTACAAAAACGATTATTTTAAAGGTACTCCTTCCGGAAGCTAAAACATCCCTCATTGTGGGATGTACGATTGTCATTGGAACGATTCTTGGCTATTCAGCCATGGCCGGAGCTCTCGGTGCCGGAGGTCTTGGTGACATTGCTATTCGATATGGTTATAATCGATATGAGTTTGATATTTTGATTGTAACAGTTATTTTGCTCATTATTCTCGTGCAGATTTTCCAGGTAATCGGAATGAGAATATCGAAAAAAACGGACAAGAGAATTCGCGAGTAGAAAAAATATACGATAAAGCATATGTTATGGCGGCGAAGTTAATTTCAGCCGCCATTTAGCTATAATGATGACTTGAGGAGCGGTGAACATGGAAAATCTCTTGGGCAATTTAAAAAGAGAGAATAAGGAACGGGAGAAAAGGCTGATTGTTTCTGACCGAAGAATATTGTCAGATATGGTCGGATATATGAAGACACAGAAGATTTGTGACTATGATATTGAGCTGGTTCGAAAGACCATTATTCGAAATGCTCTGCGTTCATATGGAAGGAAGAAAAATCTTACGCATCTGGTCGGCGATGATTACAGAAAATATTGTGATAAACTCTGTGAAAATACACGTAAGGCCACCGGCAAAGAACTTATATTTTCCAGAGGTGTGACGGCAATCTATGCGATGGCTCTTATGTATATGGCTCGTCTGGTAGATATTGTGATGACAGGCGGAAGCTTTATGAAAGAACCGGTGGAAATAAACCTTGGATATCTGGCTGCGGCTGCGGTTATCCTGCTGGGTACATTGGTTATGTATTATTATATTTTCAGGATCATGAAGCAAAAAGGCACTCAGATGTCAACCGGTCAGACCGGAGGTATGATCGCTATTCTGATCGTTATTATCGGTCTTGCTTATGCCGGAGCTTATTTTTTGTCGGATATCCATTTATTCAACGTGATCTGGTGGGTTCCGGTAGCCTTGATTGCCCTGATTTATATTTTGTTCAAAATATTATACATTCAGTATGAAAATCAGATGGCAAAAGAAGCTTGAATAGAAAAAAGAGCTGTGGTATACTGGGAACACTTGAAAAGTGTTTAACAAGTTAAATAGTGAAAGTAAAAATAAAGAGAAAGAGGGATAAAAAGATGGACTTAACCTACACAAGTACACGGGGACATGGTGAAACAGTAACAGCATCTCAGGCGATTTTAAAAGGACTTGCAGATGACGGAGGTTTATTTGTTCCTACATCTATTCCTGCATTAGATGTACCGATGGATAAGCTGGCAGAGATGAGCTATGGCGAAGTGGCTTATGAAGTTATGAAGCTTTTTTTAACAGATTTTACAGAAGAAGAGCTGAAAGCATGTATTGCAAATGCATATGATTCAAAATTTGACACCGAAGTGATTGCTCCTTTAGTACAGGCAGACGGCGCATATTTCCTGGAGCTGTTCCATGGAAATACCATTGCATTTAAGGACATGGCACTGTCCATTTTACCTCATTTGATGACGACGGCTGCAAAGAAAAATCATGTAAATAATGAAATCGTTATTCTCACAGCGACTTCCGGTGATACAGGAAAGGCAGCTATGGCCGGTTTTGCAGATGTTCCGGGAACACGTATTATCGTATTTTATCCAAAGGACGGTGTAAGCCCTGTTCAGGAAAAACAGATGGTCACACAGAAGGGTGAGAATACATTTGTTGTCGGAATTAAAGGAAACTTTGACGATGCACAGACAGGCGTAAAGAAGATGTTTAATGATAAGGATCTGGCAGCTGAACTTGCTGCGGCCGGTTATCAGTTCTCTTCCGCAAACTCCATTAATATCGGCCGTCTTGTGCCACAGGTCGTTTATTATGTATATGCTTACGCTACATTAGTTAAAAACGAACAGATTAAAAATGGAGATCCGATCAATATTACAGTTCCTACAGGAAACTTTGGAAATATCCTTGCAGCATATTATGCAAAACTCATCGGTCTTCCGGTAGACAAATTAATCTGTGCTTCCAACACAAATAAAGTTCTGTTTGATTTCTTTACAACAGGAACTTATGATAAAAAACGTGAATTTACAGTGACATCCTCTCCATCTATGGATATTCTGATCTCAAGCAATCTGGAACGTCTCATTTACCGTATTGCCGGCAATGATGCCGAAAAGAATGCAGCTATGATGCAGGCTTTGAATGGTGAAGGTGAATATACGATCACAGAAGAGATGAAAAAGGGTCTTGTGGATTTCTACGGAAATTATGCAGATGAAAAAGAAACAGCAGAAGCCATCAAAGCTCTCTATGAGAAGACCGGCTATGTGATCGATACACATACAGCTGTTGCTGCATCTGTTTATAAAAAATATGTAGCAGATACACAGGATACAAAGACAACGGTTATCGCATCTACTGCAAGCCCATACAAATTTGCACGAAGCGTTATGAATGCGATTGATCCGAAGTATGATGCACTGGATGAATTCCAGTTGGTTGATGAACTTGTGAAGATCTCCAACACAGAAGAACCAAATGCTGTCAAAGAGATCCGTACAGCCCCTGTTCGTCATAATAATGTATGTGCAGTTGATGAGATGGAAACAACTGTAAAACAGTGGTTAAATATTAAATAGTAAAAAATACCCTCTGAAATTGTCTGAACTAAAAAGCTCCGACAATATGCAGGGGGTATTCTTGTTTAACATGCGAAAGAAATAAAAGGGAGAGGATTTCATTGTCCGGAAAAAATCATCGAATGATTGATGGAAAATTGCTTCAGACAGATAAAAAGTATGCCCATCTGAAATTGAAGCAAAAGGAAAAGATAGCAGAATGGATGTATATGGAGACCAGAAATTATTATGAAAAAAATTATACATTTCCCAACGATAAGTACATTGAGGATGTGGTTTTCAAAGTATATGATAAGATCATGGATGCTGACATTTGGATTCCCTATGGAGAAGTTCTGAAACACTATAAGAAAAAGAGGGCAGACATTAACAGGCGTGTGAAACGTTCTCTTAATCAATATGAGGAAAAGAAAACAGAAACTGTCTGTTTCATGAATATGTGTATGGTACAGGATGATCAAGGAAATGTACTTGCACTGGATAAAGTAAATGACAGCTATACGGGAACAACTTTTCCAGGAGGCCATGTGGAAAAAGAAGAGATCTTTTCGGATTCTGTTATCCGTGAAGTGAGAGAAGAGACAGGGCTTACGATTGAAAATCCATTGCTTTGCGGGGTGTATCATTGGATAAAATCTGGTGTACATCATGTAATTTTTTTGTATAAAGCCAATCGGTTTTCAGGAACATTGCGTAGTTCAGAAGAGGGAAACGTTTACTGGATTCCACTGAATGAGTTCAAAGAAAAGGAACTTGCCACAGGGATGGAATATGTTTTGCAGATGATGGAGTCCTGTCAGGTAAATGAGTGCTATATGCGTCTGGAAGATGGAAAATATATAGGAAGTTTATATTAGGACAGGGCATTTATCAAATAGTTCATAGTGTATGAATGATTTTTATGGCCGAAAAAGAGTGAGGTATAAAGTAAAAAATCCCGCGAAAATTCATGTGCTTAAATGCATTGAATTCTACGGGATATTTTTGGCGGTAATTAAGGTTCGAAACCTTCAAAAATAATCATATCTGCATGTTCACGTACAGTATTATAGGCATCCATTGTTTTTATCGTCCAGAGAGCAAGGCGTGCACGAAAAAAGCCGCAGTTCATCTGGACAGAAGGATTTTTATAATCCGTATATTTGTAGGAAATAAAATCCGGTCGGGATAAAAAGTTGGAGCCCAAAACGGTGATCATGAAAAGGACAAGATCACAGTGGGGTTTTTCTTTAAAAAAGTTGCAGGAGAGCTGGCCGCGCAATATGGAAGGCTCATTTTTCTTGAACCAGCGCAGAGCCAGAGGATTAAAGGATTCAATAATATATTTGCCCGAATATGTCCGCATGGCATGATTAAAAATCCTGCAGAGGGTATTACAGTTATGAGATTCACTCTTCAATTCTATAAGAAGAGGAACTTTACCGTTGACAAGATCAAGTACTTCTTTAAGCGTAGGTATTTTTTCATCCGTATTTAATAAAGTGTATTGACGAATTTCTTCAAGGGTCATGTCTTTGATCGCACGTTCTACCCGGCACATGCGGTAAAGGGTATCATCGTGATGGACAATAAGCTGATGGTCTGCCGTTATATGGACATCCAGTTCGATACCATAGCCTTTATCTACTGCGGCCTGAAAGGCGGGCAGTGAGTTTTCAGGAATTCCCCAGAGATTATCGTGAAGTCCACGGTGAGCGTAATCCCAACCCAAAAAGTCTTTCCATCGCTTTTTTTGACCGGGTAGTATGCGCGGGCAAATAAAAAAAGAGGAGAGACCGAACATTGTTGTGAACAGTCGGGAAATAGAATGTGTAAATTTTGAAATATTTTTCATAGTAAACCTCATTTTATGATGTAGGTGTCAAAAGTATTTGCCCCATGATACCTACGGATTTTTCCGCGTTTCACGCTCTCAAAATCCTAAAAACATTCGAAATCCGCTCATTTTTCATCGAAAAATGGCTTCTTTCTCATGTTTTATGGGTCCCAAAGTCATGTTTTTTCATGCAAGCATGAAAAACATGACCTTTTCACCCTGGTATCATTTTATATGTAAATTTGCATATACTTATTACATGTGATAAGAGAATCAACCTTATAATAGCACTCGTTAATAAAATTGTCTATGTATGAAGAAACAAAAAATATGTCATATTGTAGACATACGTGATTGCTACTTGAATTTTATATTCATTTAGGATATAATAAGAAAAAAGAAAAAAGCCTGGGGTGTTCGATAACCCTGCTGTTTTGAACCTACATTTTTTGAATCGGGATACCATATATCTAAGAATATGTCAGGCCTCCGTTTGCAGTGGAAGACAGAAAACTTGATGAGGTAACCCACTTGGCGTCGGGTTAGGCGTCAAAAGGTAGGGGACGGCACTCTGGGTTTTATAAAAAGATGAACGTAAGATGGTTGGAATACCATCTTTTTTTATTGTATAGGAAAGTTCGAAAAACTTTCCTATACAATAAAAAGGCTTATATATCATAAAGGGGAGAGGTGCTTGAAAAAATATCGCGTATATATTGGAATTTTTGCCGTCGCTTTGACGGTACTTCTTTTTTATTTTTTCTGTATTCACCGGGAATGGTCAGCAAAGGAGTCACTCAGTCGGGCTCAGGTGGCCAAGATGCTGGCTTTTTTGAAATATGATCAAACCGGATGTGAAGAAATTTTAGAAGATACAAAGGATTTTTTGCCGACAGATGTCGATTCCGATCAGTGGTACGGAAAATATGTGGCTGTGGTTTTAAAAGAGGAACTCATGGATGCAGCGGATGATAAAGGGTTTCACCCTCTTGATAAATTTTGCTATGAAGATTTGGTTCGCATCATGGAAAAATTTCATTTGTCTGAAGAATCCTTGTCCTTTTCTATAAAAAAGCATCAGCCGGATGGTATGGTCCCCCGAAGTCAGTGGTGTGAAGTGTATAAGCTGCTGATCACAGATAATCTTCGTGTTCAAAAAAAGAAAACCACCGTCTATGGAACGTCGGAAAATACATCCGGGCTGAAAGCCTGGCAGATTGTGACGGCAGAAGGGGTCAAGACGGCAGAGGGCCTTTCTTTAAATGAATATTGCAACCGGGAGATAGAAGTGTATGAGGCGATGGGGGAAATTTTATGTGTTGTCGGATTTGGAACAGATGCATCTGTAATGGAAAATGTCTGGATAAAATCTACGGATGATAACCAGCTTCACGTATTTTTTAAAGGTTATGATATCGATGTTTTGATGGCTTCCAAAACTTCGGACAATTTAGAAGAAAATATGGGAGATCTTATATTTGAAAAGGGAGAGCTTAGGTCCATACGTTATAAGACAAGCCGTATAAAAGCATCCCTTGATGAAATCGGAGACGATTATATGGTCCTCAATGGCTATGGAAAATTATCTGTATTAAAAAATATGGTCATGTATCAGATTTATCCGGAGCCAAAGGAGATTGAAAAAGAAGTATTGCGGACGGATGGAACGGTGTACGAATTTGTTCTCGAAGGTGAGGCAATCTGCGGTCTGATTTATCAGGCCTACAGTGAGGAGCGTATTCGCATTTTGCTGCATGGTGAGGAAAATAGCTATGAACAATCAGAAGCTGTATTTACGAGTGATGAAAAATTTATGGTCATTTCGGGAAATGAGGTGACGCGCTATAATTCGGGAGAACAGGCTTTTTTTGAAACAAAAGATTCGGTTTTTGCAGAGTGTGAAGAAATTCAGATTAAAACGGAAGATCCAGAAGGCAAGATAGAAATTCTGAGTTTGGAGCGGCAGGGAGAAAATCCTCAGTATCGGGGGACGATATGCCTGTCCGATTCGGATGCGGGTCTGAGGATTATAAATGAAGTAACTATTGAAGATTATGTGGCCGGGGTGATACCGAGTGAAATGCCGGTTTCTTATGGCATAGAAGCACTGAAAGTACAGGCTGTCTGCGCAAGAACTTTCGCTATGCGTTCATTAGACGGGAATTTTAAAGGATATCCGGCCCATTTAGATGATACCGTTGCAAGTCAGGTCTATAACAATGTGCCGGAATGTGAAGAGAGTATCCGCGCCGCAGGGGAAACAAAAGGGCAGGTGTTAAAAAATGAGGAGGGATTAACCCCAACCTATTTTTTTTCCACTTCCTGCGGTCATACATCCGATGCAGCTGATGTGTGGTATGACGGCGGTGAAAATATTGAGAGTGTGTCAAAATCTGTTTTCCTGAGTGATGACTCCGTGAGTCTGGATTTGAAAAAAGAGGAAGATTTTCGACGGTTTATTGACAGAGAAGACGGATATCATTATTTTGAGGAGGATCTGAGCTGGTTTCGATGGCAGGTTTATTTGACGGGGGAAAATATTGCCAATGGTTTATTGTCTTTTTTGGGGCAGAATATCGGGAATCTGTCCGAGGTAAATGTACGGGAGCGGGGGAGCAGCGGTATATTAAAAGCTGTAGATATTAAAGGTGATGAGGGCACATACACGGTTTATGGTGAATACAATATACGAAATGTATTTTCACCGGTGAATGCTGAAATTATGACACATACCGGTGAATGCGTGACCGGATGGAAAATGCTGCCGAGCGGTTATTTTTATCTGGATCCGGTGATGGAAGACGGTGATTGTCAGGGATATATGCTTTACGGGGGCGGCTATGGTCACGGCTGCGGGCTGAGTCAGAATGGTGCCATGAAAATGGCCGAAGCCGGAAAGACTTATGAAGAGATATTAACCGGTTTTTTTCCGGATTCACAGATCATAGCCGAATAAAATAGACCGACAGTTTTTTTGCTGTCGGTCGTTTTAATATCGAAGATGAAAATCTTCTTTTTCTTCCGGAAAGATAAAGTAATTAATCTCAGCTCCAAGAAAGAAGATGTACATTAACATATAAAGATAGATAAAAAAGAAAATCAAATAGGAAAGACTGCCGTACATGTAGGATGAACTGTCAGAGTATTCGACATAGAGCGAAAAAATATAGGAACCGATCATCCATCCTGCAGTGGTAAACATGGCACCGGGCATCTGGTGTAATGTATTCATGCGTTTTGCCGGAAGGAATTTATAAAACAGTGTAAACATAAAAAAGTAAATAGCGATGGCAATAAAGGACTGAAGCATATTCAGAAGCCGGGAATATCCGGACATATTCGGCATAAAAGACTGAAGCCACAAATAGATCCGATTACCGAATACAAGTACGAGTACGGTAAAGATGATCATAACAGCAAAAAGCAGCGTGTAAACGGCAGCTTTTATCCGAAGAATCAGATAAGGCCGGTTTTCTTCCACCTGCTGTACAGAGTTCAGCCCGCCGGATATGGCCATAATACCTTTTCCGGCTGTCCAGATGGTCATAATGACCGAAATGGAAAGCAGGGTTGTTCCCGATTCAACATGGATATCATTAAATATCGCTGTCACGGTTGGTGCGTAGGGTTCAGGAATCACAAGGAAGATTGAATCCTTAATCATCTCCAGCGTAAAAGGTAAATGCTGGACGAGTGTCAACAGAAACAGAATGAAGGGCAGTGCCGACAAAATGATAAAATAGGCCGATTGCCCGGAATATGCGGATATACGGTCCCGACGTATTTTATTTAAAAAATTCTGTATCCAGACAATAAGTTTGAGCATATAAGTTCCTCCGTTTTTATTATGAGACATGAATGATAATATCATGAATTCAAAAAAATGGCAACCAAATGGTGGTGCACTACTTGACAAAGAAAATGAATATGGTAAAATTAACAACAGTATAAAAGGCTGTGAATGTGTCAGTAGGCAATAATATTCTTTCAGAGAGAATCGGTCATCGGGTGGAAGCCGGTTTAAGTTCATATTTTTGCTGAATTTCCCACAGGAGCTGCATCTTTGAATCCTTAGGGTAGTAGGAGATGACGTTGATGCACGTTACGCATATCCGAGTGTCAGAAGCATTTTGTTTTTGGAATTAGGGTGGTACCGCGGAAAATTCCGTCCCTTTATTTAAAGGGGCTTTTTTTATGCCTTAAATGGCGTGGAAAGGCTCCATACAGGGCTCGCCTGCGGGTCCGGAATTTTTAAGAAAGGAATCGATAGAGATGAAAGACAGATTAGAACAGATTCGTCAGAGTGCTCTGAAGCAGATTGAAGAGGCCGGTGCACTGGAAAAACTGAACGACATCCGTGTGGCATTTTTAGGAAAAAAAGGTGAATTGACTTCAATCATGAAATCCATGAAAGAGATCGCACCGGAAGACCGTCCGGCTTTTGGACAGATGGTGAATGAAACCCGTTCTGAAATTGAGAAGAAGATGGAGGAGATGAAGACCACTCTGGCAAAGAAAGCGAGAGAAGCTCAGTTAAAAGCAGAAGTTATTGACGTAACTTTACCTGCAAAGAAGAGCAATGTGGGTCATCGCCATCCGAACACGATCGCACTTGAAGAAGTTGAGCGTATTTTTGTCGGTATGGGTTATGAAGTCATCGAAGGTCCGGAAGTTGAGAAGGACTATTACAACTTTGAAGCACTTAATATTCCTGCAAACCATCCGGCAAAGGACGAACAGGATACATTTTATATTAATAAAGAATTCTTATTGAGAACGCAGACTTCCGGTACACAGGTGCATACAATGGAGACACAGAAACTTCCGATCCGTATGATCGCACCGGGACGGGTATACCGTTCCGACGAGGTGGATGCGACCCATTCACCATGTTTCCACCAGATTGAAGGTCTCGTTATCGACAAACACATTACATTTGCCGATTTAAAGGGAACACTGGCCGAATTTGCCCGTGAACTTTTCGGTGAAGATACAAAAGTAAAATTCCGTCCGCATCATTTCCCATTCACAGAACCAAGTGCAGAAGTGGATGTTACATGCTTTAAGTGCGGCGGTAAGGGATGCCGTATGTGTAAAGGTTCCGGCTGGATCGAAATTCTTGGATGCGGTATGGTTCATCCGAAGGTACTTAAGATGAGCGGAATTGATCCGGATGAATATTCCGGTTTTGCTTTTGGTGTCGGTCTTGAGCGTATCGCATTGCTCAAATATGAAATTGATGATATGCGTCTGCTCTATGAAAATGATACACGTTTCTTAAAACAGTTCTAAAAGGAGGAAGAAAAGATGAATACACCATTATCATGGATTAAAGCTTATGTTCCGGGCCTTGATGTAACTGCTCAGGAATATACAGATGCAATGACTTTATCCGGTACAAAGGTTGAAGGATTTGTTGAAATGGATAAAAATCTGGAAAAGATCGTTATCGGCCAGATTGAAAAAATTGAAAAACACCCGGATGCAACGAAACTGATCATTTGTCAGGTAAATGTGGGTGAAGAAGAAAGCATTCAGATCGTTACAGGCGCTCCGAATGTTCATGAAGGTGATCTTGTACCGGTTGTTCTTGTCGGCGGACGTGTTGCCGGCGGACATGATGGCGGTCCTCTGCCTGAAAACGGTATTGCCATTAAAAAAGGAAAACTGCGCGGTGTCGAGAGCTTTGGTATGATGTGCTCCATTGAAGAGCTGGGATCCAGCCGTGATTTTTATCCGGAAGCACCGGAAGAAGGTATTTATATCTTCAAACCGGGAACAGTTAAACCGGGTGAAGATGCTGTGGAAGCTCTCGGACTTCATGATGTTGTATTTGAATATGAAATCACATCCAACCGTGTAGACTGTTTCGGAGTTCTCGGAATTGCAAGAGAAGCGGCAGCAACATTCCGCAAACCTTTTGTTCCTCCGGTTGTAGAGGTTAAAGGCTGCGGCGGTGATGTGAATGACTATATCAAAGTTCGCGTGGATGATACAGAACTCTGCCCGAGATATACAGCACGCGTTGTTAAAAATATCAAAATCGGACCATCACCGGAATGGATGCAGCGCCGTCTGGCTGCCAACGGTATCCGTCCGATCAATAACATTGTCGATATCACAAACTATGTGATGGAAGAATACGGACAGCCGATGCATGCTTATGATCTGAGCACAATTGAAGACGGACAGATCGTTGTGCGCCGTTTCGCTGACGGTGAAGAATTTGTTACACTTGACGGACAGACACATACAATGGACGGTTCCATGCTTGCCATCTGCGATGGTAAAAAACCAATCGGTATCGCAGGTATCATGGGTGGAGAAAATTCGATGATCACAGACACTGTTGAGACGATGCTCTTTGAAGCAGCATGCTTTGACGGAACAAATATCCGACTTTCCGGTAAGAAACTCGGTATGCGTACAGATGCTCAGAGCAAATTCGAAAAGGGTCTCGATCCAAACAATGCAATTGAGGCAATGAACAGAGCATGCCAGCTGATTGAAGAGCTGGGCGCAGGTGAAGTCGTTGACGGCGTTGTCGATATTTATCCTGAAAAACGTGAAGAACATGAAATCTTATTCAGTGCCAAGAAAGTCAACGATTTACTCGGAACAGACCTTACACTGGATGAGATGCTGACATATTTTAAACCTCTTGAATTGGAATATAATCCGGAGACACAGATGGTACGTATTCCGACCTTCCGTCAGGATCTGGAAGGACAGGCCGATCTTGCAGAAGAAGTTGCCCGTTTCTTCGGCTATGATAACATTCCTGTAACTCTGCCAAGCGGCGAAGCGACAACAGGAAAATTGTCCTTCAAGCTTCGTGTGGAAGCTGTTGCAAGAGAAACTGCCGAGTTCTGCGGATTCTCCGAAAGTATGACCTATTCCTTCGAAAGTCCGAAGGTATTTGACAAACTTCTTCTTGATCCGGAAGATAAACTTCGCCAGACCGTAACGATCATGAATCCGCTCGGTGAAGATTTCAGCATTATGCGTACAACACCGTTAAACGGTATGCTCACATCCCTTGCATTTAACTACAATCACCGGAATAAAGAAGCAAAATTATATGAACTTGCTGTTGTATATCTTCCAAAAGAACTGCCGTTGACAGATTATCCGGATGAAAGAGTTCAGTTTACATTGGGTATGTACGGAAGCGGTGACTTCTTCACAATGAAGGGTGTTGTTGAAGAATATCTGGAACGTATCGGCATGAAAGAACGCGTGGAATATGATCCAAAGGCCGGAAAGAATTATCTCCATCCGGGACGTCAGGCAAATATTATCTATGGCGGACAGGTGATCGGTTATCTCGGTGAAATCCATCCGGAAGTAGCAGATAATTATAAATTAGGTGCAAGAACTTATGTGGCTGTTCTTGATATGCCTTACGTTGTAGAAAAAGCATCCTTTGAACGCAAATTCCAAGGTATTGCAAAATATCCTGCAGTGACACGTGACATCAGTATGGTTATGGATAAAAACATTATGGTTGGTCAGGTTGAAGAAGTGATCCGCAAACGCGGCGGCAAGTTACTTGAAAGCTTTGAACTTTTCGATATTTACGAAGGTGCTCAGATTAAGGAAGGCTTCAAGTCGGTTGCTTATTCCATCGTATTCCGTGATAAGTCCAGAACACTGGAAGATAAAGATGTCAATGCTGTTATGGATAAGATCCTTGCAGAACTTGAAAAAATGGGAATCGAGCTTAGAAAGTAAGACACTATGAAAACTTCAGATTTTTATTATGATCTGCCGGAAGAATTGATTGCTCAGGATCCGCTTACTGATCGTTCCAGTTCGCGTCTGATGATCCTCAATAAAGAGACCGGTGAGATAACACATAAAGTATTTAAAGATATTATTGATGAACTTCATCCGGAGGATTGCCTTGTTATCAATGATACAAAGGTCATTCCGGCCAGACTGCATGGGGTCAAAGAAGGAACAGGGGCACACATCGAGGTGCTCCTGCTCAAACGGAAAAGTGACTCGACATGGGAAACACTTGTGCGTCCAGGAAAAAAAGCACGTCCGGGCACACGTATTTCTTTTGGTGACGGACTTCTTGTCGGTGAAGTTGTTGACGTGGTCGAAGAAGGAAACCGGCTCATTCGTTTTGAATACGATGGTATTTTTGAAGAAATACTTGATCGGCTGGGAGAGATGCCTCTGCCGCCTTATATCAGCCATAAACTTCAGGATAAGAATCGTTATCAGACGGTTTATGCAAAACATGACGGAAGCGCGGCTGCACCGACGGCAGGCCTTCATTTTACAGAAGAACTTTTACAGGCCATAGAGGCGAAAGGGATTCGTATTGCACGGGTGACACTCCATGTAGGTCTCGGAACGTTCCGTCCGGTCAAAGTGGAAGATGTGACGAATCATCATATGCATTCCGAATTCTATATGATTAGCCGGGAAGCGGCAGATATTATAAATGATACAAAACGCCGGGGAGGCCGGGTCGTATCTGTTGGAACGACAAGTACCCGTACCCTTGAGTCTGTGGCGGATGAAAATGGTTTTGTGCGTGAGACGAGCGGATGGACAGAAATCTTTATCTATCCCGGATATACATTTAAATGTATTGATGCTCTTATTACAAACTTCCATTTACCTGAGTCCACACTGCTTATGCTTGTTTCAGCACTTGCCGGGAAAGAGCACATTTTAAATGCATATGAGACAGCTGTAAAAGAAGGTTATCGCTTCTTTAGTTTTGGGGATGCGATGTTTATTCAGTAAGTATGAAAATCGTATATTTGTAATTAGAAAGAAACCCGGAGTATTGAGCTCCGGGTTTCCGTTATGATATGATACCAGGGTCAAAAGGTCATGTTTTTCATGCTTGCATGAAAAAACATGACTTTGGGACCCATAAAACATGAGAAAGAAGCCATTTTTCGATGAAAAATGAGCGGATTTCGAATGTTTTTAGGATTTTGAGAGCGTGAAACGCGGAAAAATCCGTAGGTATCATGGGGCAAATACTTTTGACACCCACATCATGATATAAAAACTTAAAGGCTTTACACCTCGAAGAATATATAGTTTCCTGAAAAGCGGTTTAGATTCAGAGTGTCAAAGTCCGGTCCAGCGACTCTTCTCCCGAAGGACCTCCTGAGTCTCGTCCAGTTTCTGGTTGTCTGTCTCCGATTCGAAGTCCCGGCTCACATTTCGGTTTCCCTTGCCAGTGACACCCCAGACAAATAGTACCACTAGGAGGTAAATGCCATAAAGTATCCAGAAGAATAAGTCCCTGAACTCTGCCAGGACAGGTACCAGGTACATAGCAGGCAAAAGCAGTACCGCCACGATGGTCATGAGCCATTTAATGATCTGATAGTGTTTCATAAATAAATCACACTCCTTGTCCAATTTCAATAATAGTATACCATAATAAACGCGTATTGCCTATTTTACAAATGATGCACAATAGATATTTGACATAATAGAAAAGATTTTATATAATA
>JAEDDO010000153.1 GCA_016298055.1 Frisingicoccus sp. | reverse complement strand
AAAAGAAGCTGGCGAGTCTGGCGTCACCTTTTATATGCCTTGACGGTATAAACGAAAAGGGGGTATCCATCTCCGTGCTGACATTGGACAGCGAGCCTGTGCGTCAGAACACCGGAAAGCCTGTCATTTCGACGACGCTTGCCATACGTCTTGTTCTTGACCGGGCGGCAACTACAGAGGAAGCGGTAGAACTTTTGCGCAGCTATGATATGTATTCTTCGGCCGGAAGAGACTATCATTTTTACATCACCGATGCATCCGGTGACGGAAGAGTGGTGGAGTATGACTGTGAAAGTGAAACGAGGGAACTTGTGGCAACACCGACCGAGGCGGTTACCAATTTCTTTATCCTCTATAAGGAAAAGGCACTTCCAAATCAGAAAAACGGTATCTACGGTCACGGAAGAGAACGCTATGATGCGGTGATGAAGGTGCTGGAGGAAGAAAAAGGCAATTACACCAATGATACCGTGTGGAAAGCGATGAAATCGGCGGCACAAAATCCTAATCCGGTCGACGTCACAAGCAATACCCAGTGGTCTGTCTCGTATAACAATACAGATCTTACCGCAGAGATTGCTATTCGCCGCAACTGGGAGGATATAATTCACATCGAATTGGAATAAGTATGAGGGACAGGTTCCCTGGCTCATTAAGCCAGGGAACCTGTCCCTTAAAGAAAATCAAAAAAATTCTTTTAAAATAGAAACAGGTATGATATAATGGTTCAAGTTATATTAGGTAAAGGAGGCCATCTAATGAAACATATTAAATCTTTAAACACACGTTCATTAAAGAATTCTATGGTTAAAGGCGGATGCGGAGAATGCCAGACATCTTGCCAGTCAGCTTGCAAAACTTCCTGTACAGTAGGAAATCAGAGCTGTGAAAATAACAAGTAATTCATGGGCAGCGGTTTAGTCAACTAAGTCGCTGCTCATTAATTGTACACGAAAAAAGAAAATGTAAGGAGCATTCAACGTGGTTCATCAGTATAAAAATAATGGATACAATATTGTTCTCGATGTCAACAGCGGATCTGTCCATGTGGTAGACGAGCTGGTATATGATATGATTGCCTTATACGAGACCCATTCGAAGGAAGAGATCATTCAGAAACTTTCTGGCCGTTATTCAAAAGAAGACATGGAAGAGGCCTATTCTGAGATTGAGGAGCTGGTTAAGGCAGAGTGTCTTTTCACCGAGGATATTTACAAAGACTATATCATTGATTTTAAGAAACGTCCGACAGTTGTTAAAGCCTTATGCCTGCATATTGCCCATGACTGTAATCTGGCCTGCAAATATTGTTTTGCCGAAGAGGGAGAGTATCATGGACGCAGAGCACTTATGAGTTTTGAAGTCGGAAAGAAAGCATTGGATTTTCTTATTGCAAATTCCGGATCAAGAAGAAATCTTGAAGTGGACTTTTTTGGCGGCGAGCCATTAATGAATTTTGATGTTGTCAAACAGCTTGTAGCTTACGGAAGAGAGCAGGAAAAGATTCATGATAAGAATTTCCGCTTTACACTGACAACGAATGGTGTCCTTTTAAATCAGGACATTCAGGATTTTGCCAATAAAGAGATGGGCAATGTGGTTTTAAGCTGTGACGGCCGCAGGGAGGTTCATGACTTTATGCGTCCTTTCAGGGGCGGACAGGGAAGTTATGATAAGATCCTTCCGAAGTTTAAAGCGATGGCAGACAGCAGAAATCAGACAAACTATTATGTGCGCGGCACATTTACCCATTTTAATACAGATTTTGCGGCAGATGTTTTAAGTCTTGCCGATGAAGGATTTAAACAGATTTCTGTGGAACCGGTAGTGGCACCGGATACAGAGGATTATGCGATTAAAGAATCCGATCTTCCAAAGATTATGGAACAGTACGACATTCTTGCAAAAGAGATGTTAAAACGGGAGAAAGAAGGCAGAGGATTTAACTTCTTCCACTTTATGATCGATCTTTCCGGAGGACCTTGCGTGGCAAAACGACTTTCCGGCTGCGGTTCGGGTACAGAATATCTGGCCGTGACACCATGGGGCGATTTCTATCCATGCCATCAGTTCGTCGGACAGGAAGAATTTCTTATGGGTAATGTGGACGAAGGTATTATCCGCACAGATCTTCAGGAAGAATTTAAATGCTGCAATGTTTATGCCCGTGAGAAGTGTAAAGATTGTTTTGCAAAATTTTACTGCAGCGGCGGCTGCGCGGCAAATGCCTATAATTTTACAGGTAAAATTACAGATACATATGACATCGGCTGCGAGATGATGCGCAAACGTGTAGAATGTGCGATTATGTTAAAGGCAGCCAGAGAGGAAGAGATTTAAGATGGAAAACAAAAAAGGTAGAAGCCTTGTCGGCATTTTACTTGTGCTCATCGCCATTGTCGCATGTGCTTTTGTTTCATGGAAAGGCGTGGATGAGAGCGGACAGGGAAGTGCCAGAAACATTAAACTTGGATTGGATCTTGCCGGTGGTGTAAGTATTACTTATGAGGCGGATCAGGAAAATCCTTCAGCGGAGGATATGAGTGATACTGTCTATAAACTTCAGAAACGTGTGGAAGTTTACAGTACAGAGGCTCAGGTTTATCAGGAAGGGGATAACCGTATCAACGTTGAGATCCCCGGTGTTTATGATGCAGACAAGATTCTTTCAGAACTGGGAAATCCTGGTACTGTAGAATTTTATGAAATTACAGAGACCGAGAGTGGGGAAAACGGTGAGGAATCTGAAACGGCATCTCAGGGATTTAACCTTGTTATGGATGGAAATGACATTGTTGATGCACAGGTTATGACACAGCCGGACAGCTACGGCAATGCACAGTATGTTGTTGAACTCACTATGAACTCTGAAGGTGCAGAGAAGTTTAAAGAAGCAACTGAGAGAAATATCGGAAAGCCGATTTATATTATCTATGACAACGAGATTATCAGTTACCCGACAGTTAATACAGTTATTGAGAATGGTCAGGCTGTGATTGAAGGAAATTTTGATTATGAATCCGCCAATTCTCTGGCAACATGCATTCGTCTCGGTGCCCTGAAATTAAACCTTAATGAGATCCGTTCCAACGTTGTGGGTGCAAAACTTGGTGAAGAGGCTGTTTCTACAAGCTTAAAAGCGGGTGCAGTCGGTCTTGCTCTGATCATTATCTTTATGATCATTATGTACGCTGTTCCAGGTGTGGCAGCAGGTCTTGCTCTGATGCTTTATGCTGCAGCGATGCTTTGCCTGTTAAATGGTCTGGATGTGACACTGACGCTTCCTGGTATTGCCGGTATTATTTTATCCATCGGTATGGCGGTTGATGCCAATGTCATTATCTTTACACGTATCCGTGAAGAAATTGCGGCAGGTAAAAATGTAAGAGAGGCAATCCGGACAGGATTTAATAAAGCCAGAACAGCGATTTTAGATGGTAATATCACAACCCTGATTGCGGCTGCTGTTCTTTATATTAAAGGTTCAGGTACGATCAAAGGATTTGCCATTACATTGGCCCTTGGTATCGTCCTTTCTATGATCACAGCCCTGCTCATTACACGTTTCATTGTGAGCATGTTCTATGGGCTTGGTTTCAAAGATCAGAAGTATTACGGAAAACAGAAAGACAGAAGTCCGATTGCATTTGTTTCAAAGGCAAAAATCTTTTATATTATCTCAGCTGTTGTCATTATTGCAGGATTTATCGGTATGGGAGTCAACAGCTCAAAGGGCAATGGCGCTATGAATTACAGCCTTGATTTTACAGGCGGTACATCCATGACCGTTTCCTTTAATGAGAATATTCCTGTAACCGGCGAAGAGGGTGCCGAGCTTCTTGAAAAAATTACAGAAGCCGTCGGAACAGGGGATGTTCAGCTTCAGAATGTACAGAATTCCAATGATATCATTATCAAGACTCAGATCTTAAGTCAGGAACAGAGAAGTGATCTGAAAGACCTTCTCGTATCGGAATATGGTGTGGACGAGTCCCTCATTGAGGAACAGAATATCAGTGCGGTCATCAGCGATGAGATGCAGAAAGATGCTGTCATTGCGGTTGTTATTGCCGGTATCTGCATGCTGATCTATATCTGGTTCCGGTTTAAAGATATTAAATTTGGTGCCAGCGCGGTTGTTGCACTTCTTCACGACGTGCTCTGTGTGCTGACTGTATATGCACTTGTACGTATTCCTGTGGGCAACACATTTATTGCATGTATGCTGACCATTGTTGGTTATTCAATCAATGCGACGATCGTTATTTTCGACCGTATCCGTGAAAACCGTCAGATCATGTATCGTGAATCACTGGAGAACATTGTCAATAAGAGTAT
>JAEDDO010000152.1 GCA_016298055.1 Frisingicoccus sp. | reverse complement strand
AAAAGTATATTCCCTTCCGGACAAAAAATAGACTTTTGGTAAAATTTGTGTTATTCTATCTTCAAATATTTTTTGAAGGGGAAAATTTATGTTAGAAACGATTGAGATGATCAACTCCGCAGTAAGTAATTTTGTCTGGGGAGTTCCTGCCATGGTCTGCATTTTAGGTGTCGGATTGTATTTGAGTCTGAGAACGGGTTTTCTTCAGATTCGAAAGTTTCCGTATGCTATTCGGACGACATTAGGCAGAATTTTCAGAAAGCGTGAGGCTTCCGATGGTGCGCTGACACCTTTTCAGGCTGTCTGTACGGCTCTGGCGGCAACGGTAGGTACGGGAAATATTGCCGGAGTGGCAGGAGCCATTGCGATCGGCGGTCCGGGAGCGATTTTCTGGATGTGGGTATCTGCATTATTCGGTATGTGTACAAAGTTTTCGGAGGTAACTCTGGCTGTGCATTTTCGGGAACGTAATGAGAAGGGTGATCTGGTGGGCGGTCCGATGTACTATATTAAAAATGGTCTTGGAAAGCACTGGCAGTGGCTTGGTATTCTTTTTTCAGCTTTCGGGGTCCTCACTGTTTTTGGTACAGGTAATGCGACTCAGGTAAACACGATCACGACAGCGATCGATTCGGCACTGCTGAATTATCAGATGGTTTCGGACAGTTCGATTAAAACGGTCAATCTTGTGTTGGGTATTGTTATTGCAGCTGTTGTAGCCATTGTTCTTTTAGGCGGTGTGAAACGTATCGGAAGCGTTACGGAGAAACTGGTTCCTTTTATGGCACTTTTCTATGTGATTCTTGCCGTCGGTGTTGTTGTTTTAAATATTAAGAATGTTCCGGGTGTTCTTTATTCAATCGTATATGGTGCCTTTAATCCGGGTGCTGTGACCGGCGGTATTGTGGGCGGATTTTTTATAAGTATTCAAAAAGGTGTGTCTCGCGGTATTTTCTCTAATGAAGCAGGTCTTGGTACAGGTTCGATTGCCCATGCATGTGCAGATACGCAGAAACCGGTAAAACAGGGACTTTTTGGCATTTTTGAAGTGTTTGCGGATACAATTGTCATCTGTACACTGACTGCACTGGTTATTTTGTGCAGCGGTGTTCCGGTCAATTACGGTGCAGCGGCCGGCGCGGAACTGACGATTCTCGGATTTACATCAACCTATGGTAATTGGGTATCAATTTTTACAGCAGTGGCCATGTGCTGTTTCGCATTTTCCACTATTCTCGGATGGGGACTTTACGGAGCGCGCTGTATTGAGTTTTTATTTTCGGAGAAAGTAATCAAACCTTTTATGGTTGTGTATGCACTTGTCTCAATTCTTGGTGCGACGATCGATCTGGGGCTGCTCTGGAGCATCGCCGAAACATTCAATGGTCTGATGTCGATTCCGAACCTGATTGCCTTGTTTATGCTTTCCGGTACAGTTGTCAAACTGGTTAAAGAGTATTTTGAGAATGAAGGAAAAGAAAACTGACAGGCATTATATATTATATATAGAAGCGATATAATTTCTGACGATAATTAGAAATTGTATCGCTTTTTTATATTGTTGCGAATTCACTTATTTGTGAGTGAAAATTAGAAAAATAGTTGTTTTGACTGAATAATTGTGTTAAAATACTGGTAGCGTATAGAATATAAAAAAGGAGGATAAATATGAGCGTTGAATTGTTAGACAAAACTCGTAAGATTAATAAGCTGCTTCATAATAATAATTCCAATATGGTTGTCTTTAATGATATATGTGAAGTATTGAGCGACATACTGGAATCAAATATTCTTGTAATTAGTAAAAAAGGAAAGATTCTTGGTATAAAAAACCGTTCAGGGCATCCATGCATTCAGCAGTTAATCTGCGATAGCGTCGGCGGTCATATTGATCCGATGTTGAATGAACGTTTGCTGAGCGTTTTGTCCACAAAGGAGAATGTTAATTTATTAACACTTGGATTTTCCTGTGATAATGTGTCATCTTTTGAAGCAATTATTACGCCGATAGAGATTGCGGGTGAGCGTCTGGGAACCTTATTTATTTACAGGAATGATGCATCCTATGAAATTGATGATATTATTTTAAGTGAATATGGTACAACCGTAGTCGGTCTGGAGATGCTCCGGTCTGTGAATGAAGAAAGTGCGGAGGAATCAAGAAAGCTTCAGATCGTAAAATCTGCAATCAGCACACTGTCTTTCTCAGAACTGGAAGCGATTACTCATATTTTCGAAGAGCTGGATGGCAATGAGGGCATTCTTGTCGCAAGTAAGATTGCTGACCGGGTAGGCATTACACGTTCGGTTATTGTCAATGCTCTGCGTAAGTTTGAGAGTGCCGGTGTCATTGAATCCCGTTCTTCCGGTATGAAGGGAACGTATATTAAGGTCATTAACGATGTTGTATTTGACGAATTAAAAAAATTAAAGTAAAAAAATCAAAACAATAGTGATAAAAGGCTTGCTTATTGCGAGCCTTTTGTGTTATAATCCTAATTTGTAAAAATATGACACGCAGGATGATTTTCAGACAGGTGCCAAAAGGTCGTCTGAAGAGGTGAGTCCTACGGATGCAAAACCAATGGAGGTATTATTATGAGCGTTATTTCAATGAAACAGTTACTTGAAGCCGGCGTACATTTCGGACATCAGACAAGAAGATGGAACCCTAAGATGGCTGAGTACATCTACACAGAGAGAAATGGTATCTATATCATCGACTTACAGAAATCTGTAGGTATGGTTGATGATGCATACAATGCAATCAAAGATATCGTTGCTGACGGTGGTACAATTCTTTTTGTTGGTACAAAGAAACAGGCACAGGATGCTATCCGTACAGAAGCAGAACGTTGCGGAATGTACTATGTTAACCAGAGATGGCTTGGCGGTATGCTTACAAACTTCAAGACAATCCAGAGCCGTGTGAACAGACTGAAACAGATCGAAGCTATGGCAGAAGACGGTACATTTGATGTATTACCTAAGAAGGAAGTTATTGCACTTAAGAAAGAATGGGAAAAACTTGAGAAAAACCTTGGCGGTATCAAGAACATGAAGAGAATCCCAGATGCAATCTTTGTAGTAGATCCTAAGAAGGAAAGAATCTGTGTACAGGAAGCTCATGTATTAGGTATTCCGTTAATCGGTATCGCAGATACAAACTGTGATCCGGAAGAACTTGATTACGTTATCCCAGGTAACGATGATGCTATCCGTGCAGTTAAACTCATCGTTTCCAAGATGGCAGATGCAGTAATCGAAGCAAACCAGGGTGTTCAGATGAACGATGTTGAAGAAGCAGCAGAGGAAATCGCTGAATAATTTGGACAACGACTTAAAGTGCTGTCTCAAAATTAGTTTTAATCTTGAGACAGCTTTTTTAAGCATTTGATGAAACAAACCGGCGATGGTCCGGAGGTTAATGAATAAAGTAATAAAATTTATGGAGGAATGAATCATGGCAACAATTACAGCAGCAATGGTAAAAGAATTAAGAGAACTCACCGGAGCAGGTATGATGGACTGTAAAAAAGCTCTGAACGAAACAAACGGAGATAAAGAAAAAGCTGTTGAATTTTTAAGAGAAAAAGGTCTTGCAGCTATCGCTAAAAAGGCAAACAGAATTGCAGCAGAAGGTCTTGTTGCAACAATCCTTTCTGATGATCATAAAGTAGGCGCAATCGTTGAAGTTAACAGTGAAACAGACTTCGTTGCAAAGAATGCAGAATTCCAGTCTTATGTTGCAAGAGTAGCAGCTCAGGCATTAGCTACAGAAGTAACAACAATCGAAGAATTTATGGCTCAGCCATGGATCGACGATGCATCTTTAACAGTAGAACAGGCATTATCCCAGAAGATCGCTGTTATCGGTGAAAAATTAAGCATTCGTCGTTTTGAAAAAGTTACAGCTGCTGACGGTATCGTAGCAACATACATCCACGCAGGCGGAAAGATCGGTGTTCTTGTTGAGTTAACAACAGATTCCGCAGCTGACGCTGTTGTAGAATGCGGTAAAAACGTAGCTATGCAGATCGCAGCTCTTAAACCACAGTACACAGACCGCTCTGAAGTAAGTGCAGATTACATCGCACACGAAAAAGAAATTCTTCTTGCTCAGATTAAAAACGATCCTAAGGAATCTCAGAAACCAGAAAAGGTTATCGAAGGTATCATCACAGGACGTATCAACAAAGAGCTTAAAGAAATCTGCCTCGTAGATCAGGTTTATGTTAAAGCAGAAGACGGAAAACAGTCCGTTGGAAAATATGTTGAAGCTGTAGCTAAAGAAGTTGGAGCAAAAGTTGCTGTTAAAGGTTTTGTTCGTTTCGAAACAGGCGAAGGTATGGAAAAGAAAGAAGAAAACTTTGCAGAAGAAGTTGCAAAACAGATGGCTGGAAACTAAGTTTAAATTTTTGTTTTTAGA
>JAEDDO010000151.1 GCA_016298055.1 Frisingicoccus sp. | reverse complement strand
TGTCCGGATGGACACAGTACGCCGAACAATATCATTAAGGATATTATTGCCTGTCCGGAGTGTGGTGCGAAACTGGAATATGATTATATCCGCTATAATCATATTGGCCGGGCCCATTGTCCGAACTGCGATTTCGGTTCACCGGATATGGATTATACAGTGGAAAAGATCGATTATGAAAATCACCGCTGCATGGTGAAGACACCGGAGGGTCTTTATGATTTTAAACTGATCGGTAATAATGTGACCGATATTTATAATATGATTGCAGCAATCGCTCTCTTGTCCCAGCTCGGGCTTGATATTGGGAAGATCCAGACATCCTTCGAAAAGATGAAGATCGCCGAAACGCGTTATCATTCAGAGATGGTGGGAGGAAAAGAAGTTGTCATGAATCTGGCGAAAGGACAGAATCCGATCGCATGTTCCAGGGTGTGTGATTTCATTCGACATGAGGAAGGCACAAAGACGGTTGTATGTATGGTGGATGATTATTATGATGCCAAGGAGAGCAGTGAGAATATTGCCTGGATTTTTGACATCGATTTTGAATTTTTAAACGATGATTCTATAAAGCAGATCGTACTGACCGGCGTGCGTCATCAGGATTTCCATCTTCGTCTTCTTATGGCCGGAATACCGGAAGAGCGGATCGTCTGCTGTGAACATGAGGTGGATGCGGCACAATATATTGACTGTGATCTGTCAGATAAGTTTTATCTATTGTACGATGTGTATACAATTCACTATGCCAATAAAGTATGTGCAGATCTGAAGAAAAAATTAGAAGAAAGGGGCAAGGAAGCATAATGAAGATAGAAGTTCTTTTTCCAGAATATTGTAATCTGTTTGCAGATCCATCCAATATGAAATATCTGCAGCAGTGTCTGCCGGAAGCAGAATTTATTTATACAGATTACATGTCCGAGCCTGTTTTTGTTACAGAGAAGGTAGACTTGATCTATATGGGAGCGATGACGGAGCGGGTACAGACGCTGGTGATCAATAAACTGATGCCGTACAGAGAACGCATCATTGAACTGATTAAAGAAGACGTACCGTTTCTGATCACGAATAATGCGCTGGAGATTTTTGGCCGCTGGATTGAAAATGAGGACGGTTCAAGAGAAAAGGCGTTGGGTATCTTTGATTTTTATGCCAAACGGGATATGATGCATCGTTTTAACGGGCTTTTAAAAGGAAAATTTAAGGGAATGCCGATCCTCGGCTTTAAAACCCAGTTTTCAATGGCTTACAGTTCCCGGTTCAAGCACACATTTATTCAGGTTGAAAAGGGTGTGGGAATGAATCCTTCTGTAGATGTGGAAGGAATCCATGTACACAATTTCTTCGGAACCTATCTTGTCGGACCGTTTCTTGTGATGAATCCGGAGTTTACAAAATATCTGATGAAGGTGATGGGTGTGGAAAATCCGAAACTTGCCTTTGAGCCGGTCATTATGGACGCCTTTGAGAGAAGAATGAAAGAATTTTCAGATCCTAAAACGAAATTTTAACAGGGAGATTATGCCATCATGAAAAATCCACTCAAAAATTTGTTTGGAAAAAAAGAAAAAATATCGGAACAGTGGCCATCGGAAGAAAAAGTTGACAGAGAAGTGATCGGTCAGTGGAATATTCTTACGTTCTATAGTATGGAGAAAGATCCGAAGCGTTCAGAGACAGTTTTTAAAATGATAGCAGAGGAGAGCGAAGACTGCACCGTTATTCTTATGGATTACAATCAGAGAGAGCAGATCCAGGGGTCAGAAAATGTAGGTTTTATCTATGATGCAGAATATGAATACCTCTGCCGGTCCCACATAAAACAGGTGATCACTGTGGGAAAACGATGTTATGATTATAAGATGCGCTGCCTTCTGGCAGGGGTCCAAAAGGAACGGATCAATACAGCTTTTCAGACAAATGATGCAGCCGAGCTTGTAAAATTGTCTGATGTGAAAAACATCTGTTTCGTTATGTCACCGAGCACCCGGTTTGAAGTGGAGCAGATCCGGACAAAATTAACAGTGCGTATGAAGAAAGGGGAGGACGAGTAATGATTATTGAAGTTCTATTTTCTGAGCTTGGATATCTCCACGGCGATATAGGGAACGTAAAATATTTAAAGGCCTGCCTTCCGGAAGCACAGTTTATTGAGACAGGGCTGGAAGAGGAACCGGTCTTTGTCCGGGAAGATGTGGATCTGATCTATATGGGCGGACTCTCGGAGGAGAATCAGCTGAAGGTCATCGAAAAACTGATGCCTTACAAAGAACGTATTGAGGAACTTATCAATCAAAAAGTATGCATGCTTTTTACGGGTAATGCCATGGAAGTGCTTTTCAGAGAGATTATTAAAGGTGAAGATGTCCGAAAGGGACTGAACATTTTTGATTTTTCCGCGGTCATCCGACAGGATCAGGCTTTTGTCGGCAACTATTTCGGACAGTTTAATGAACGAAAGATTGTGGGATGTAAGATTCAGCAGGCGATGACATATGGGGCAAATGACTACTGCTATTTTGCCAAGAGTATCCGGGGAATAGGTATTAATCGTTCCACAGGTTTAGAAGGTATTCGCAAAAATAATTTTATCGGCACCTATCTGGTGGGACCATTATTGATCATGAACCCTTATTTTACCCAGTATCTGCTGTTTCATATGGGTATTAAAAAGCCGAAACTGGCATTTGATAAAACAATCATAGAAGCTTATCAGCAGCGTGTCATGGAATTTGAAAATAAAAAGACATCGATGCAGGCAGAATAATCAGGAGGAGACTTATGGAAAAGTACAGAGCGTATGTTGGATCCTATACCCGCGGCGAGAGCAAGGGTATTTATATGTTTGATTTTACTTCGGATCAGCCGGTCTTTGAGCCGAAAGGTACGGTTGAGATCACGAATCCGTCATTTATTACCATATCGGATAAGGGAGACTATCTCTATTCCAATTGTGATGAAGGTGTGGCAGCATTCAGAATTTTGCCTGACGGCGATCTTGAATATCTGAATCGCCATTCCGTTCAGGGACTTCGTCCGTGCTATCTTCAGGTGGACTCAAAAAATGAATTTCTTGTAAGTTCCGGATATTATGACGGCAAACTGACAATTTCACGGCTTAATCCGGACGGAACCGTGGGTGAAGTGACAGATGAAGTGTTCATGAAGAGCCCGGGAAGTATCATTTCAAGAAACAACCGGTGCCATGTCAATTGTGCACTGTTTACACCGGATGAAAAATATATTCTGGCAGTGGATCTTGGTATGGACCAGATCAAGGTATATCAGTTTGACAGAAGCACGGGAAAGATTCAGTTGAAGGATATTGTTCGCTGTGAGATTGATTCCGGACCAAAACATATTATCTTTTCAAATGATAAAAAATATATTTATCTTACCCATGAAAATGCCAATATGGTCACAGAATACCGTTACAGCATGGGAAAAAAGGGACCAAAGTTTGAAAAACTGGATCAGGAGTCCACATTACCTCCGAAGTTCTCGGAAGATAATTGTGCGGTTACTCTGAAAATTACAGATGACGACAAGTATCTTTTCGTGACCAATTCGGGCGATAACAGTGTGGCTGTTTATCGCATTGATGAAGAAAAAAAGATGGACAAAATGTGTGTCCTTCCGGTCAGCGGGATTTACCCGAGAGATATTTATCTTTTCCCGGATAAACAGCATTTTGTATCGGTTAATCAAGAGTCAGACTCACTGACATTTTTCGGTGTAAATTATGAAAAAGGATATATTTACATGAAAGGACGCCCGATTCATGTGCCGTGCCCGACATGTATTGCTACGAAAAAGCTTGATTGATCCATTGAAAGACCTGCTGTTTGGCAGGTCTTTGTTTAACAGAGGATGGTGGATATATGAAAAAACGGATTGTTCTATTATCAATTCTGTCACTGGCCTGCTTTGGTCTAGGTATATATTTTTTAAATACAGAGAAAAATGCTGCAGCCGAGTCTCAGGCAGAAACAGCCCGCAGTGTTCTGGAGACAATAAGTACAACAGAAGAAGAGACCGAATCCGTTCCGGAAACAGCTGTTTTGGAAACAGAAAAAGAAGAAGATCCGCTGCTTACGCTTGTAAATATCAACCATCCGGTTCCGGAAAACTGGACGGTTGATCTGAAAAAAGTGGGAGAAGCTCCGAATGAACACTGGATTGACGCACGGGCGTGGGATGATCTGCAGGCCATGATGAACGACGCTAAGACGGCAGGGATGCATCTTGTTATATGCTCTTCCTGGCGTTCTCATGAGACTCAGGAGCGTCTTTTTGCCGAGGAGGTTCAGGAGCATAAAGATGAAGGCTACACCGATGAGGAGGCTGAAAAACTTGCGGCAGAATGGGTTGCTGTTCCGGGAACAAGTGAACATGAACTGGGACTTGCTGTAGATATCGTTGCGGAAGAATATCAGATGTTAGAAGAAGAACAGAAAAATACACCGGAACAGATGTGGCTTATG
>JAEDDO010000024.1 GCA_016298055.1 Frisingicoccus sp. | reverse complement strand
CAGATGAAATTTTCGTATGCACCATATTCGAATTTTAAAGTCGGAGCGGCACTTTTGAGTAAGGATGGTCAGATTTTTACCGGTTGCAACATTGAAAATTCCGCATTTGGTCCGTCAAATTGTGCGGAACGTACAGCTATTTTTAAGGCAGTCAGTGAAGGTGTTCGTGATTTTAAAATGATCGCCGTTGTCGGAGGAAAAGATGGTGTTATTGAAGATTATTGTCCGCCTTGCGGTGTATGCCGCCAGGTGATGGCAGAGTTTTGCGATTTGGATGAATTTCAGGTGATTGTGGCAAAGAGTATGAAGGATTATAAAGTATTTCGTTTGGGCGAACTGCTTCCCGGAGCTTTTTCACCTAAAACAATGGGGAGGTAATCGTATGGAACGTTTTCAGAGGATATTTGTCATTGTCATGGACTCTCTCGGTATTGGCGCAATGAGTGATGCCGCAGAATATGGAGATACGGGTGCTGATACGTTGGGGCATATTTCAGAGGTATCGAATACATTTTACATTCCGAATCTTCAGAGCCTCGGTCTGGCCAATCTGAAACATTTAAAACAGGTTGATGCTGTGGAGGATTCTATGGGATATTATGCAGTGCTGAATGAGGCCAGTGCGAGCAAGGATACGATGACAGGACACTGGGAGATGATGGGGCTGAAGGTGGAGACACCTTTTAAAACATTTACAGAGAAGGGATTCCCACAAGAACTCATCGAAGAACTGGAACAAAGAACAGGTCATAAGGTTATCGGCAATAAAAGTGCCAGCGGGACAGAAATCATCGAGGAACTTGGTGAGGAAGAGATAGCCACAGGGAATATGATCGTGTATACCTCTGCGGATTCTGTCATGCAG
Source organism: Frisingicoccus sp. (assembly GCA_016298055.1). Taxonomy (GTDB): domain Bacteria; phylum Bacillota; class Clostridia; order Lachnospirales; family Lachnospiraceae; genus Frisingicoccus. The sequence goes on along the minus strand of JAEDDO010000024.1, from coordinate 19,956 downwards.
ATCTGCGGCAATGAAGAAACATTTGGACTTCAGGAACTTTATCGGTGCTGTGAGATTGCCAGGGAACTGACGATGAAAGAAGAATGGCGGGTCGGCCGTGTGATTGCCCGTCCTTATGTAGGCAAGAGACGTGGTGAATTCAAACGGACAAGCAACCGCCATGATTATGCATTGAAACCTTTTGCACCGACGGTGCTTAATGTCTTGAAAGACAGTGGATTCGATGTTATTTCTATTGGCAAGATCGTGGATATCTTTGCTCAGGAGGGCATTACTAGAGCGGAACGCTCACAAAGTTCTGTTCACGGCATGGAACAGACGATTTCGATGGCGGATGAGGATTTTCATGGATTGTGTTATGTGAATCTGGTGGATTTTGATGCGCTTTGGGGACATCGGAGAAATCCTCAGGGATACAGAGAGGAAATTGAAAAATTTGATGTGAAGTTAGGCGAATTTCTCAAACATATGACGTCGAAAGATATGCTTATGATTACGGCTGATCACGGAAATGATCCGACATACAAAGGAACGGATCATACACGCGAGCAAGTTCCGCTGATTATGTATTCGCCTGCCTTTGAGTCGCATGGAAATCTTGGTGAGATGGATACATTTGCAGTGATCGGAGCTACGATTGCGGATAATTTCGGATTAGAAATGCCGAAAGGTGCAATTGGACATTCGCTCTTTACCGGGGATGGGATCCTTTGAGAAAAAGCATTTCAAAAGGGACATTATCAGGACAGAACACTTTAAGCGTCTGGACAGATAATGTCCCTTTGTCTTTTTATCTTAATTCAATAAGTCTCTGGATCGTCATCTCAACAGCCCGGTCAATAAACTGCTGTAATGGTCCGGAGGACAGCATGGCAATACGGGTATTGCAGCTGTCAAAGGGGATGAGGATGCGCAGAGCATCACTCTGACCGATAGCATTTGCCATATTTGGGGATAATTCACCGAGAATGGAATCCGGCACGACAATGGCAACCACGCCCACAATGATATCCGCCTTTTTTGCGTTTTTTATGATGGCATTTTCGCCTGTGGCACCATCTGTTGCACCGGCACGCATCATATTTGCTGTGGCGGCGGAGTTTGTGCCGAGAGCACGTACAATGACGGGAAGATCTTTTGGAAGATGTTTCCGAAGACTTTCAATATACTGGCGTCCGATTCCGCCTCCCTGACCGTCAACAACGGTAATTAAAATATCTTGTTTGAGCATGAGACCTCCTTGGGCTTACCAGCGGCCGAATTCAGACAATTCAAGACCTTTGTTTTTATCCAGAACAGTGTTTACAGCCCACTCATGGATGAATAACAGCAGAGGGTTACCTTTGAGGTCTTTGATACGTTTCATATCAGATGTACCATTGATCCGTGCAACATCGGTATCCGTGCTGGTTACCCAACGGATATATTCGTGCGGCATAGGGTCCATACGAATGTCAACACCGTATTCGTTTTCCAGGCGGAATTTCAGAACATCGAACTGGAGTACACCGACAACGCCGACAATAATCTCCTCCATACCTGTGTTGTATTCCTGGAAGATCTGAATGGCACCTTCCTGAGCAATCTGGGTGACACCTTTGATAAACTGTTTACGTTTCATAGTGTCTACCTGACGCACTTTAGCGAAATGTTCCGGGGCAAAAGTCGGAATACCTTCGTAAGCAAAGGTTTTGCCCGGAACGGAGATTGTATCACCGATTGAAAAGATACCCGGATCAAAAACACCGATAATATCACCGGCATAAGCTTCATCAAGAATCTTACGTTCCTGAGCCATAAGCTGCTGCGGCTGGGATAATTTTAATTTCTTTTTGCCCTGCACATGGAATACGTCCATACCGGCTTCAAATTTTCCGGAGCATATACGCATGAATGCAATACGGTCACGGTGAGCCTTATTCATATTGGCCTGAATTTTAAATACAAAGGCGGAAAAATCTTTCTCAAAAGGACTGATCTCACCGATATCGGATTTTCTTGGGAGCGGATGACTTGTCATCTCCAGAAAGTAATTGAGGAAAATTTCGATACCGAAGTTTGTCAGTGCGGAACCAAAAAATACAGGTGTCTGTTTTCCGTGACTCACTTTATCAATATCAAATTCAGCACTTGCACCGTCCAGAAGCTCAATATCATCCTGAAGTGTCTGGAAGAGCTCATCACCGACCATACCGAGAAGTTCCGGCGAATCAATGGCGAGATTTTCAGCGGCAACTTCCCGCTGTCCGTTTCCGAAAGCCGTAAATGTTGTTACATGTTTTGCACGCCGGTCATAGACACCGCGGAATTCTTTTCCTGAACCGATTGGCCAGTTCATTGGGCAGGTAGCAATACCGAGAACGGATTCAATCTCATCCATCAACTCAAAAGGATCATTGGCATCCCGGTCCATTTTATTAATGAATGTAAAAATAGGAATATTTCTGAGAAGACAAACTTTAAATAATTTTTTTGTCTGAGCCTCAACACCTTTAGAGGCATCAATGACCATAACGGCAGAGTCGGCAGCCATAAGGGTACGATAAGTATCTTCTGAGAAATCCTGATGTCCGGGTGTGTCGAGAATGTTAATGCAATATCCGTCATACTGAAACTGAAGTACGGAAGAGGTGACAGAAATACCTCTTTGTTTTTCAATTTCCATCCAGTCAGAAACCGCGTGTTTCGATGTTTTCTTTCCCTTGACCGAACCGGCAAGATTAATCGCTCCGCCATAGAGAAGGAATTTCTCTGTCAGAGTTGTTTTACCGGCATCCGGATGGGAAATAATGGCAAAGGTTCGTCGTTTATTTATTTCTTCTTTAAAATCAGCCAAGGGTATACCTCCAAATTGTGTTTTATATACATAGTCACTAAATCTAAATTATATCGTATGAGTAAAGCAGATGTCAATATTTTGCAGCGGATGTTTTATGATTATGCTGAAAGAAAATAACTGTTCAGAGCGTAGGTTTAATGTTATAATGGAAGGACCCGGAGGCTAAAGTTTTGCCCAAAAATTCAATAAAGATTGACAGAAAAGGTGGTTTTTAATATGGAAAACATTCAGAAAGTAGATACATCTGTAGGAACATTTATGGCAGGTAAAGTGGAGTTTTATGAAGATGGCAGCGTAAAGTGCGCAGAGCCGCAGGAACCTGTATTTGTTTCCCATGAAACGGGATTATATATTGCTTACGATAATACACCATTGAAGGACGAAGAGCATCTTCCGACAATCGAGTTTGGTCCGGATGGAAAGGTCACGGCGCTTCGGACACTGGGAACAGGATTGATCTGCCGGGGAAAGGACGGATCCTCTTTGCTCATTGGTGCCCAGTGGCGTCCGGATCCGAGAGGTACAGGGGCGAATGTCTTAATGCCGATTCGGATATGCTTTTTTGAAAATGAGCTTTTGGTAACAAACAGTGACGGAGAGGAGATTCATCTGCCGTTTGATCAGTATGAAATTCAGGTGGATTATCTGACGGATAATATTGTTATGGGTGGCGGCTGCGGTGACTGCAGTACCTGTAATGGATGCCGCATTCAAGGCGAATAGTTATAAAAAATTTATAAATAAATATAAATTTTTAAATCAAATAGTTGACATAAGATAAGGGGATGTTACAATAGAAAAAATAAAAGCGGAGGTGTTGGCTGTGCAGCAGAATGAAAAAATGAGTCTTTCACAGTATACAGATGTATATGGGAAGATTTGTGAGAACATGGATTCGATACCGGGAGAATTATATGCTGAGTACGGAGTCAAACGGGGACTGCGCGATATAAACGGTAATGGTGTTTTATCCGGTTTGACTCATGTTTCAAAAATCGAAGCGTTTAAGTATGTGGATGGGAAAAAGATTCCATGTGACGGAAAGCTGTGGTATCGTGGCTATAGTATTATTGATCTGGTAAAGGGATTTTCGGAAAAAAGATTTGGTTATGAAGAGATAACGTATCTGTTATTATTTGGAAAGCTCCCGGATCAGAGTCAGCTTGGGGAGTTCGAGCAGGTGCTGAATGCCAGTCGGACATTACCGAAGAATTTTACACGGGATGTCATTATGAAAGCTCCGAGTAAGGATATTATGAACTCTATGACGAAAAGTGTCCTGTCTCTGGCATCTTACGACGAGAGTATGGCAGATCCGTCCATCAGCAACGTTTTGAGACAATGCCTTCAGTTGATCAGTGTTCTGCCGATGTTGGCAGTTTACGGATATCATGCCTATAATCATTATGAATGCGGAGATAGTTTTTATATTCATCGTCCGGACGAGAATCTGTCAACGGCGGAGAATATTCTTCTGATGCTTCGTCCGGATAAAAAGTATACAGAGCTGGAAGCGAAGGTTCTTGATATTGCCCTTGTACTCCATATGGAACATGGCGGCGGCAATAATTCTACATTTACGACACGTGTTGTATCTTCTGCCGGTTCAGATACCTATTCAGTTGTGGCAGCAGCACTGTCTTCTTTAAAGGGACCGAAGCATGGCGGTGCAAATATTAAGGTTGTTGAGATGATGCGGGATATGAAAGAGAATGTGTCGGATTTAAATGACGAAGACCAGATCCGTGAATATCTCGGCAAGCTGCTGGATAAGCAGGCTTTTGATAAGAAGGGACTTATTTACGGTATGGGGCACGCTGTATATTCTTTATCGGACCCTCGTGCACGCATCTTTAAAGGTTTTGTAGAGAAGCTGGCGAAGGCAAAAGGCCGTGATGAAGACTTTAAGATTTATTCGGCAGTTGAACGTCTGGCACCGGAAGTTATTGCAGATAAGCGAAAGATTTATAAAGGTGTCAGTGCGAATGTGGATTTTTACAGTGGTTTTGTGTATAGTATGCTGGATATTCCGTTGGAATTGTATACACCGATTTTTGCTATGGCAAGAATCGTCGGATGGAGTGCGCATCGTATTGAAGAACTGGTCAATGTGGATAAGATCATCCGTCCTGCATATTTGAGTATTATGGAAGAAAAAGAATATATATCTTTTGATGAACGATAGATTAAACAGAGGGCTCCAGGATTTCTCCTGGAGCCCTTGAATATTATTTATCAGACGGATTAACGATAACTGCAATACCATCAGGAATAACTGTGATCTTGCTGTCTTTTTTGCCGAGATATTCATCAGCCATAGCGATCGCTTCGTCCAGATTGTGTGCATAATCCATATGCATATCACGGATCATCTGTTCCGGTGCATCTGTAACAAAGATTACTTTGAATTTCAGAAGCATGCGGCAAAGAATCTGGGATTCCCACTGATCCGGAATGGTATGCTCAGCGTCTGTTGCGAGGAACTGATCCATAATCTTCTGATTGTCCGGTTCATCAAGGAAGGTGCGGTAGAAGCTTTCGCCGCCATGACCGTCACTGCAGCTTGTTGCGATGATGATAACACCGCCCTCGTTACAGCAGGCTTCCGCAGCGGTCATGCCTTTGACGGACTGATATATGTTCTGATCCAGAGGATATCCGCCGTTAGTAGTTATGACAATATCGGAATGAATTGCTTTGACACCGGCAAGCTGGTTCATGAATTCACAGCCCTTTCTGTGGGCATTGTTCAGATGACCGGCATATGCAGCGATGACTTTTTTGTCAGCATCCAGAAGAACATTGCAGATAAACTGAAGTTTGGCGGTTTCAGCAGCCCAGAGCATATCTTTGTGCATTGGATTTTCGTCAAGAGAGCCGGCACGGGAATGGGGGTCTGCAATGAACTTGGAACAGTGGTTGGCAAGTACAGTTGTGCGGCTGGAAATACCCGGAAGTACACTTTTACGACCGCCGGAGAAACCGGCAAAAAAGTGCGGTTCGATAAATCCTTCAGAAATAAGCAAGTCTGCTTCAACAGCTAATTTATTTATAATCAGTTTTCCTCCGGAAGGAAGAATTCCAAGGTATGCCATATCCTCATCATTCGTGCTGTCGTGAATGACATAACGGATCTTTGGGTGGTCAACCATATCCTCACCGAATTTATCGATTAATTCGTCCCGTGTTGTGAGGCGGTGGAAACCGGTGGCAATTAAAATTGTTAAAGTTGCATCCGGATTTCCGGATTCAATTTCTTTCATGATTTCGGGCAGAATGACTTTACTTGGAACAGGGCGTGTGTGGTCGCTGGCAATCATAACAATGTTTTTCTTACCGACAACCAGTTCCTTTAATCTTGGAGAATCAATTGGATTCATCAAAGCATCTCTGACCAGTTCGGATTCAGATTTTTCCGGTTTGAAGTCATGTGCGTGAGATTCAAGAATTCCGGCTAAACGTTCCTCCGGAAGGTTCAGTTCAAGTTTTGTTTTCCCATAAGGCAGTAAAATAGTTTTCATAGTGCTCTCCTCTAAATCTAAATAATAACGTGACATGGTCATTATTATAGAGCATATTGTTGAAAATGTCTATAAAAGTTATTTATTTAACGATAAAACTTGTGCAATACACACAAATTGGTCAGACCATTTTAAATTTTGTTGGACCAATTTATGCTATTCCAATAAGAAAAAATGATTCTTTGTATGTCAAATTATTGTAAAATGTGATATCATATTAAAAAGAATGAAGAGGAGGAGGAAGAATGCCAGGTTTTATTATTCATTTAGCGGAAGCAACAATTATTATGGAACACATGGAAAAGAAGACCGATGCTGTTTGGCGTCAGGAATTTATGTTGGGTAATCTTCTTCCGGACACACGTCTCGGCAAAGATAAACAGTCCTCCCATTTCTGGTCTTCAGAGCATGAAGATTATATTGCCCGGGCACCGAAGTTGGAATATTTTTTAACAAAGTATGGTCACCGCCTGAATGAACCGGCAATTCTGGGATATTATGCCCATTTATATTTGGATGAGCATTATGTTGATGAATACTGGCCTCAGATTATGAAGTTTGAGGATGTGGAGGGACACCTGGAACCCAGAAGAGCATATATATATCAGGTAGAGATGAGACAGGATGGAAAGATTATTCCCTTTGGTGAATTTTTTACAACAGAGAATTATTATGGCGATTATACGCGCAGTAATCAGTGGTTTGTGGAAAAATACCATATTCAGCCGCCGGAATACAAATATCTGGAGAATATTCATATGGATGAAGTCCATGCGGAGGATTTAAAATATGTGCTCGAGGAATTAAATCACATATGCCATAAAGGGAAGATGGGAGACGAGAAAGAGATGTCGGTCTTTAATCTCAGAGAATTAGATGATTTTGTTCAAAGAACGGCAGAAGCATTTGTCGGAAAACTTAATCTTCTATAAAGAGAATATAAGAGGGGAATGAAAAGATGATTTATAACAATGTTTTGGAAGCCATGGGACATACGCCGATGATTCGTCTGAATCGCATGGTTTCTGCAGACAGCGCGGAAGTGCTTGTAAAATTTGAAGGACTGAATGTGGGAGGTTCAATTAAGACGCGAACAGCCTTTAACATGATTGAGGATGCAAAGAAACGAGGCCTGATCCATGAGAATACTATTATTGTTGAACCGACCAGCGGCAATCAGGGTATTGGTCTGGCACTTATAGGTGCGGTTCAGGGGTATAAGACCATTATCTTTATGCCGGATTCTGTCAGTGAAGAACGTCGCAAACTGGTCAGACATTATGGGGCGGAAGTACGGCTTGTCCATGATGCGGGTAATATCGGTGATTGTATTGATGAATGCTTGAGACTTGCACTTGAGATGGCACAGAAGGATGAAAATGTTTTTGTCCCTCAGCAGTTTGAGAATATGGCGAATCCTATGGTGCATAAGAATCACACAGGCGTCGAGATTCTGGAGCAGGTAGGTGGTCCGATTCACGGATTTTGCTCAGGTATTGGCACAGGAGGAACGATTACAGGTATTGGCGAGGTATTAAAAGCACTGAATCCGGATATGGAGATATGGGCTGTTGAACCGGAAAATGCGGCAATACTTGCAGGCGGAACGGTAGGGACTCATTTGCAGATGGGGATTGGTGACGGTGTGATTCCACCGATTTTAAATAAAGATATATACGATGAGATTTATGTAGTTACAGATGAAGAGGCCATTCAGACGGCGAAGGATCTGGCACGGCTTGAAGGATTGATGTGTGGTATTTCAAGCGGAACAAATGTGGCAGCGGCATTAAAGCTGGCTAAAAAACTCGGAAAGGGAAAAACGGTTGTCACTGTCCTGCCGGATACAGCAGAGCGCTATTTTTCAACGCCATTATTCGATGAATAGAGGGATTTATGGACGCATATAACCAGTTAAACGAAGTTTTAGTACACTTATTTAATCATACATTGAAGATCGAAGAAGAATCGCTTATTAAGGATGAGTTTAAAGATATCTCAATGAATGATATGCATATTATCGAGGCTGTCGGGGATGGTGAGCCTAAAAATATGTCTTCGATAGCCCGTATTGTTGGGGTTACTGTGGGCACTCTGACGATAGCGATGAATAATCTGGTAAAGAAAGGTTACGTCATTCGAACCAGAAGTGAAAAGGATCGAAGAGTCGTGCTGATCTCACTGGCAGATAAAGGGAAGAAAGCGTTTCGAAGGCATGAGGAATTTCATCTGCAGATGGTGCAGGCTATGCGTCAGGGCCTGGATGATGAACAGTGTCGGGTTTTAATGCAGGCTATGAAAAATTTGAGAACACATTTTGAGGCATTATAATGTCCCGGGAGGAAGTACATGAAGATAAAAGACGGATTATCCAGTTCAATGGAAGACTATTTAAGAGAAATTTATGTGCTGGCATTAAAGTCAGAGGAGGTTCGTGTGACTGATGTGGCAAAGGTTCTGGGAATTTCAAAGCCAAGTGTCAATCGGGCGATGAATGGTCTAAAAGAACAGGGATATATTGAGCATGAACATTATGGATCAATACGGTTGACGGAGGAAGGATTACAGGCGGGAAAAAATATTTATGATACCTACAAGGTCGTCTATAAGTTTTTGACCGATATATTGGATATTCCACCTTCAGATGCGGAAATAGAAGCTCATCTCCTGGAGCATGATATCAGTAAAAATACACGAAAAAAGCTGAAAAAATTTATGAAAAAGAAAAAATAAATAGGGACAGGTTCCGCGACTCAGAAACTCTGAGGCGCGGAACCTGTCCTTGATTAGTTAGTTCAATTCTTCAACTACTTTTTTGATCGCTTCAAGAGCGTCATCCGGAAGTTTATCGTATCCGTCTTTTGCTACGGAGAATTCTTCAATTTCATTGACACGGTCCATCATACGTGCTTTTAACTGTGCAAGATATTCAGGATCGTTCATGTCCGGAATAAATCCTTCCCAATCCATGATCTCAATGTCAGAGAAAGGTCCCCAAGGTTTGAATTCAGCTTTCTTTTCAACAATGGCTTCGAGAATGCCGAGGGTATCTTTTGGCTGAACTTTCTTGCCCATGAAATCACCTGTGTTTACGATGTAACATTCAACATTCTTTTCTTCAACCAGCTTTTTGAATTTTTCATAGTCGTTGGCAAGAGGATAAGTACGGAACGGATTTGCATATGGAACGACAACAAGTTTATTTGGATCAACACCAGGAGCAAGACGTTCTGCGGAGGAACGTTTTGTTGCAAGTGTAGCACCCATAACCGATGCAAGGGAAGCACCTTTTAATTTGACAACCGGAGGAATTGTCGGATCCTTCATAATCCAGAAAATTGCATTAACAGGAGAGTCAATGCGGTCTACACGGTTTGGAGACCAGAGCTTGGATTTGATGGCACGTCCGTTACCGTTACGGATATCTTCTGTGACAAGCTGGATCTTTCCTTCGGCATCCATAGTTGCGGAGTTATTCATGGAAGTGAGCAGATAAGTGTTGTCTGCACATCCGGTTGGATAATCTGCTGTCTTATCAAAATATGTCGGTTCGATAGCGATAGATGCGCAAGTGTCTGTATTGATGATAAATGCATCATCATGAAGGACTTTGATATCGTATTTTCCGCCATGTTTTGCATGAGTCAGAGTGGATTTACCTGAGCCGGACAGACCATAAACAGAAGCAACAAATTTGGAACCGTCAGCCAAAGTATATTCTTTCTGACCGCCATGGCAGGAAGCGTAACCATTTCGGTTTGCGATAGCCCATACCATTGTGAGCGTTCCTTTTTTATGTTCACCAAAGTAGCGCATACCGAGGATACATGCACAGTTTGTTTCAGTGTTGAAATAGCACAGTGTTTTTTTAGCAGGGTCACTTAAGCAGCTTAAATCCACACCCGGGCGGTCGGAACCGTTCCACTGTGGATCAGAGAAAATGTAAATGTCTGCTTCTTTTCCGTCACCGACAGGTTTGGAGTTTTTATACATTTTTACATATTCATCAGACATATACTGGAAGTTGAGCATCCAGGAATAAAGGATGTTTTCTTCACCTTCCGGAATTAATAAATGACATTTGACCATGAATTCAGGATCAAGACCGGCATAAACTTCTGCATGATACATAGTTTTCCAGCGAGATTCGTAGATCGCATCCATAGCAACTTTGTCCAGTTCATCACAGTTTACACCCGGTTCACCGGCAATACGGCGGGCAACAGCGTAACGTCCTGTGATCGCGCCATCATTAAAAAGTAATACTTTTGCATCTTTTTCAAGACCAAATTCTTCGCCGCGGTAAACAGGCATATCTGTCACAATAGTTCCAGGAGAGTTTTTAGCCAGTTCATAGGCTTCTTTCAAAGTATTAACTTTTACAACATTGTTTCCATAAAATGCTGCTTCAATGATTGAACGTGTCTTTGAAAAACCAGGTTTTCCAGCGCCGATTTCATTGATATCGTAATAGGCTTTTGTTGACATAACGCATCCTCCTTCGATTTATAAAATAAAATAATAGTTTAACTCTTTATCACTATAAACAACATTTCGTCGAATGTCAAGAAGTGGTAAGGGAAGATGCCTAGTTCAGACTTAATTTACGGTCCAGAACAGCGGAATCTGTTATATATTTTCGAACAATCGGAAAAGGAGCAGGACCAAGGTCGAGGAGTCGCTTATGAAATTCTTTTACATTAAAATTTTCATCCATATCCTTCTCCATGTCTTCGCGCATATCCAGTATTTCATTCATTCCCACACCATAAATCAGATAATTGGTCGGTTTAAAGAGAATGGAGTTGTAGATTTCCCGAACTGTTGCTTCATCAAGGACAAGATATCGGCTTATAAACTCAGTAACCTGATTGATATCCCAGTTTTCATAGTGAATTCCCAGATCGAGACGACAATAGAGATTTAGCGCCATTGTCAGATTGGAGATTCGGTAAAAGTCTGCCACATCTTCAGAAAATCCACAATAGTCATAGGAAAGAGATTCCGCATAAGAAGCCCAGCCTTCGACATAGCCGTCACAGGCGAGAATTGTGCGAAGAGGATCCGGATCTGTAGAATAGTAGTAGGTCATCTGGTACATGTGTCCCGGATATCCTTCGTGAGCAATCGTAGGCATGAGCGCATTGCCGGAATTTGGATTATTTTCCTGAATGATATTGAGGTAAATCTGATTATTCGAGATATCATCTATACGCGGTATAAGGTACATTGCCGGGCTTAAATTAGCAGACATGGATGGATGGACCTGCTTCAGCGTATATTCGGCATCGGGAGCTTTTGGAAACTGTTCAGCAGTCAATGTAGTTTTAAAATGCTCCAGAATTTGTGTTGGATCTGTCAGCGAGTACTGGGCATCTGCGACTTTATCAAAAATATCCGGAGAGGAAATCATAATGGAAGACAGAGATAGAATGTCGCTGTTTAATCGTTCTTCAAGCTGTTGTATGAGTTCTTCCGGGGTGTGGTCTGTGCCGACAGAAGAACGGAGAAGATAGCGGTAATAATCCTGACCACCGGAGTAGGAGGCCAGATTCCCGTTTTCCGGTGCCGTCTCAAGCTGAGCTGTCAGCGTGTTGATGATATCTGTGTAAGCCGGAATAACAGAATTTATAATAGCTTCTTTATTTCTTTCTATATAGGCTTCTTTTTTTGCATCTGATATGTGGACATTTTTCAGATTTTCCGGAAAAACTTCAATCAGCAGATTATTTTCAACTGAATCACAGAAAGAATGGCATTCAATAATGGCCTGCTCAAGAGCGGATTTGCACATGCCGTAGCCGGCAGCAGCTTTCTGATTTTCAAATTGCAGCAGCTCTTTGACATAATCCCGGAATGTTTCGAGGAGGGTTAAATATTCTTCTACATCCTCAGAATCGTCAAAATGGTATTCAGACATGGTAAATGGAAACTGGCTCTGAAAACCGATCATAGGTTCAAAATTTGAAGTAAAATAAATATAGTTATAAGATTCGAGATCAGCTTCAAGATAATATTTGGCAATGTCATAGGTGAGCGCACGTTCACCAAAAAGGCCTGAAATATTATTTAAACGATGAAGAAAATCTTTGGTCTGATCTTTTTCATCAGCAAAATCTTCTTCAGTCAGAGGAATATCGCCCCAGGTGATTTCATCAAGTTCGATGTCATATTTGGATGGCTCTTTAAGTGTGTGGTTGAGTGTCAAAGTACTGTTGTTCACATGACTTTCAAATATTTCATGAGATAATTCATCAAAAGCTTTTTCATCCTCTGTAAGTTCAATGTTTATTTTATTTGATGTGATTCGGGCAGGTGAACAGCCGCAGGATAAAAGCACTGCTGAGCAGAGAATAAGCAAAGTCAGTTTTAATTTCTTTTTTATATACATGGTCAATCCTCTTTTCATCAATGATTATGAATGGCAAGGCGGTTTGCCGCATTCATTATACAGTAGTATAGCAGAAAAAGAACGGTCTATGTAAAAAATATAAGAAAACATTAAGAAAAATAAAATATGGAAATAAATCTTCTTGTGTTTGAATTGGGGATATATTATAATAAGAAATTAGCTTATGAAAAAAATGTAGGAGGAAAGAACATGGCAAAGAAACCTTATTATATAACAACAGCCATTGCGTATACATCCGGAAAACCGCATATCGGAAATACTTATGAAATCATTCTTGCAGACAGTATTGCTCGTTTTAAGCGTGCACAGGGATACGATGTGCGTTTTCAGACAGGAACGGATGAACATGGTCAGAAGGTTGAAATTAAAGCCGGAGAAGCCGGTGTGACACCGAAGGAGTACGTAGACGGTGTTGCCGGTGAGATTAAGAGAATCTGGGATTTAATGGACACATCTTACGATCGTTTTATTCGTACAACAGATGAAGATCATGAACGTCAGGTTCAGAAGATTTTCAAAAAATTATATGATCAGGGTGATATTTACAAAGGTTATTACGAGGGTAAATACTGTACACCTTGTGAGTCCTTCTTTACAGAAAGTCAGCTTGTCGATGGCAAATGTCCGGACTGCGGACGTGAAGTTATTGATGCTAAAGAAGAAGCCTATTTCTTTAATATGAGTAAATATGCCAATCGTCTTATTGAGCATATTAATACACATCCGGAATTTATTCAGCCGGAATCCAGAAAGAATGAGATTATGAACAATTTCCTTCTTCCGGGACTTCAGGATCTTTGTGTATCCAGAACTTCATTTAAATGGGGAATTCAGGTACCATTTGATCCAAAACATGTTGTTTATGTGTGGATTGATGCTCTCAGCAACTATCTTACAGGCCTTGGATTTGATCTGGATGGAGACAGTGACCCGATGGTGGAAAAATACTGGCCTGCAGATTTACATCTGATCGGAAAGGATATTATTCGTTTCCATACGATTTACTGGCCGATCATGCTGATGGCTCTTGATATTCCTCTTCCAAAACAGGTATTCGGACATCCTTGGCTGCTTGTCGGAGAAGGTAAGATGAGTAAGTCAAAAGGAAATGTTATTTATGCCGATGACCTTGTGGATTATTTTGGTGTGGATGCGGTGCGTTATTTCGTTCTTCATGAGATGCCTTTTGACAATGATGGCTCAATTACATGGGAACTTATGGTGGAACGTATGAATTCAGATCTTGCCAATATTCTTGGCAACCTGGTTAATCGTACAATATCCATGACGAATAAATACTTTGACGGACTTGTATCTAATCCGGGTGTTAATGAACCGGTAGATGAGGATCTGAAACGTGTAGCACTGGACACACCGGGCAAGGTTGCTGCAAAGATGGATAAGCTTCGTGTAGCAGATGCTATTTCTGAAATCTTTACCTTATTCCGTCGTTGTAATAAATATATTGATGAAACAGAGCCTTGGATCCTTGCAAAGGATGAAGCAAAGAAAGATCGTCTTGCGACAGTTCTTTACAATCTTTTTGAGGGAATACGCATTGGTGCGGTATGTCTGGAAGCCTTCCTGCCATCCACATCGAAAAAGATCCTTGATCAGATTGGCACACAGGAGAGAGATTATCTTCAGTTAGATACATTCGGACGTATGGAACAGGGTATAAAGGTTACTGAAAAACCAGAGATACTTTTTGCACGTATCGATATGAAAGAATTCATGGAAAAACTGGAAGCAGATAAGGCTGCTAAGGAAGCGGAAGCAGCAAAAGCGGAAGCTATGGCCAACGGTATTGATATTGAAGCAAAACCGGAGATCACCTTTGAAGATTTTGGTAAACTTCAGTTCCAGGTGGGCGAGATCATCGCTTGCGAAGCTGTTAAAAAATCAAAAAAACTTTTATGTTCTCAGGTGAAGATCGGCAGTCAGGTACGCCAGATCGTATCCGGAATTAAAGCACATTATACACCGGAAGAGATGGTCGGAAAGAAAGTTATGGTTGTTACAAACCTGAAACCGGCTAAACTTGCAGGTGTTCTGTCAGAAGGTATGATTCTTTGTGCAGAAGATGCGGATGGAAATCTTTCACTTATGGTTCCTGAAAAAGAGATGCCGGCAGGCGCAGAAATCTGCTAACGGTATTGTAAACATAAAGATAGGGCAGCTCAGAGAAGTCGGAGAAACGACTTTTGAGCTGCCCTTTTTCGAATAAAATTTCAATACTTTTGTATTTTGAAAAACATTTTCAAATCGGGTATTTTGCTTGCATAGATTTGCATATATCATGTGTACTATACGTAAGTTGAGTAATGTTCCGTCTGATTTTATTATACGGTTTTCAGGTGAAAAATTCAATAAAAAAGATGGCATTTTCGGAGGGGAGAGGGGAAAATGCCATCTGGTCGAATGATTCGCTTGTAACGCTAAAATTTAAATACAATTCCAACCACTGCGGCAAAAACGACCATCAAAATAGGATGAAAATCTTTTTTCTTCATGATGAAGTAGATGACAGCCGCCAGAATGATTGCTTTATAATTGAAAAGATTTAAAATATTTTTGGTGTCCAGAAAATTGTCCAGATGAAGCAGAGCAATTTTTGCCACACCGAGACCGGCAGCGATAATAAGACCGGTGGAAGCCGGACGCAGACCGTAAAATACATCCTGCACCATTTTTGATTCTTTAAATTTATTCAAAATCTTTGAGATGATAACAATGATGACAACGGAAGGGAATACTAATGCCAGAGGGCCGACCAGTGATCCGATGATGCCAAAACTGTGAAAACCGACATAGGTTGCCATATTTACACCCATAGGACCGGGAGTGGATTCAGATATGGCGATCATATTGGCAACATCCTGTGCATTGAACCATCCGGTAGTTGTTCCCATGGCATAGAGGAAAGGAAGGGTCGCGAGACCGCCGCCCACAGCAAAAAGTCCGGTTTTGAAAAATTCAAAAGCTAAGCGTAATAATCCCATCATTATTTTTCACCTCCCGATAAACCCGTACGTTTTACGATCAATCCTGCAAGGCCTGCGAGAATAACGATCAGTGCCGGAGAGAGGGGTGTGAATATGGATAAGACTAAAACAGCGATACATATAGCAAGGCAGATCTTGTCCACAACAGATTTTTGTGCCAGCTTTGACACCGCGTTTAGAATCAGTACGCACACACAGGCACGAATGCCGTTAAAAGCATGTTTTACAATGGCCAGATCGGCAAAATTCTGCAAAAATGCGGCAATAACAGTGATGATGACAATCGAAGGTGCAATCATACCAAGAGTAGCCGCAATGGCACCGGGAATGCCTTTAGTTTTGTAGCCGACAAATGTGGCTGTGTTTACAGCGATAATACCGGGGGTACACTGACCGATCGCATAATAATCCATGATTTCATCTTCTGTTGCCCAATGATTTTTTTCCACAATTTCTTTTTGGAGCATCGGGAGCATAGCATAACCACCGCCGAAGGTAAAGGCACCAATACGGGCGAAGGCAAAAAAAAGATTTACAAGTTCTTTCATTTCATAATCCTCCAATAACGATTATTATAATTGATTTTTTTTAAAACTATTGATATCATAACATAAATACATCTATATGAAAAATATTAAAAAAATATATTTAACATACATAAAAAATATGGATGAGGGAGGAATAGTGTGGATTTAAAACAGTTATCTTATTTTACAGCAATTGTGGATGAGGGCAGTATATCTGCAGCTGCGAAAAAACTTCATATTTCTCAGCCGCCTTTGAGCCATCAGATGAAATCTTTGGAGTGTGAACTTGGGGTTATACTTTTTGACAGAGGATTACGCAGCATTACATTGACGGATGCGGGAAAACTCCTGTATACTAGAGCGAAGACGATACTTGATATGACTTCAGCGACAAAGATGGAAATTAATAATCTTGGAAGCGGACTTTCAGGGACGCTTCGTATCGGTATGGTATCTTCTTCATCTATTGGGTATATTGCACGTAAGCTTAGAGATTTTCAGGAAATATATCCGGAAGTTACCTATCAGATCTATGAGGGAAATACCTATCAGATGATGGATGCTCTGAAAACGAGTCAGATTGATCTGGCATTCGTTCGTGCACCCTTTTCGGAGGATGGTTTTATATGCCATAAGTATGCAGAAGAGTATTTTGTGGCAGCGGGTCAGGAGGGCGTTCTTAAAGATGAAGATGGATTGGCAGATCTGACCCACAAGCCTCTGATCTTGTACAGACGCTGGGAACCTTTTATTCGTGAGGTTTTCCAAAAGAAAGGTCTGGCATTTAAAACCGCGTGTATTGCGGATAATGCGTGGACCTGCATTCAGATGGCGAAGACGGGGATGGGAATTGCGATTGTTCCGGAGTCTTTTGCTGTGGAAGACGGAGAGATTAAAGTGTGTCAGATTGGAGAAGAAGCACTTAAATCCCAGCTTATGCTGGTGAAGCGGGCAGATCGGTATATATCGAATATAACACGTATTTTTTTTGAGAAATTTACAATGTGAGAGAATACAGGAGGAAGACGATGATTTTTGATACGCATGCACATTATGATAGTCGGAAGTTTAATGAAGACCGTGAGGAATTGATGAATCAATTAGTTCAGGAAGGTATTGGCCGGATTGTTGATATCGGAGCGGATATTGAATCAACGAGAAAAGCTATGGAATTGGCAAAAAAGTATGATTTTGTATATGCAGCAGCCGGGGTACATCCAAGTGAAGTTGATTGTCTGGATGAACGGAGTTTTCAGTGGCTGACATGGACAGTCGAACAGTCTGTAGAAGAAAAAGGGAAGATCGTTGCAGTCGGAGAGATCGGATTGGATTATTACTGGGAGAAGGATACGGAACGGAGAAACAGGCAGAAGCACTGGTTTGAATGTCAGATGGAATTGGCGCGCAGTACGGGACTTCCTGTTGTTATTCATTCCCGGGAGGCTGCAAAGGATACATGGGATATGATGCAAGGGTTAAAGTGTGAAGATATCGGCGGTGTTATCCATTGCTATTCTTATTCAGTGGAAATGGCAAAAAATTATCTGGAGAAAGGTTTTTATCTCGGAATCGGCGGCGTTGTTACCTATAAAAATGCACGGGTATTAAAAGAGGTCGTTCAGTATGCTCCGATGGACCGTATCGTTCTGGAAACCGATTGTCCATATCTGACACCGGAACCGAATCGGGGAAAACGAAACAGTTCGCTGAATTTGCCCTATGTCATTGAGACCATTGCGCAGCTTAAGGGTATTTCGAAGGATGAAGTGGAAGCAGTGACCTGGGAGAATGGTATGAAACTCTATCATATGGATAAATAGGAAAGAGGTGCTGGATATGGAAAAACTGTCAAATCCGCAGAAAACAATTGAGACAATAAAAAAATATCAGTTTAATTTTCAGAAGAAGTTCGGACAGAATTTTTTGATCGATGAACATGTGATTCAGAAAATTATCAATGGTGCTCAGGTGACCAAGGATGATTTTGTACTTGAGATCGGTCCGGGGATCGGAACCATGACCCAGTATCTGGCAGAGGCCGCCAGAGAGGTGGCTGCCGTGGAGATTGATAAAAAACTGATACCGATTCTTGGAGAAACTTTATCTGAGTATGATAATGTGACCATCATCAATGAAGATATTTTAAAGGTGGATATAGGGGCTCTGGCTCTGGAAAGAAATGCAGGTAAGCCGATTAAGGTTGTGGCGAATCTTCCTTATTACATTACAACTCCGATCATTATGGGATTATTTGAGAGCCATGTACCGATTGACAATATTACAGTCATGGTTCAGAAAGAGGTGGCTGACCGGATGAAAGTAGGACCGGGAAGTAAAGATTACGGTGCACTTTCACTGGCTGTCCAGTATTATGCGAAGCCTTATCTTGTGGCAAATGTTCCTGCAAATTGTTTTATTCCGAGACCGAATGTAGACTCTGCCGTCATCCGTCTGACCAGGCATGAAAGTCCCGCTGTTGAAGTGGAGAATGAGGCACTGATGTTTAATATGATTCGGGCTTCATTTAACCAGAGAAGAAAGACGCTTCAGAATGGATTAAAGAATTCAGGGCTGTTTCCTGTGTCGAAGGAAGAAATCATTGAAGTTATTAAAGAGGCAGGATTGCCGGAGACGGTGCGCGGTGAAGCGCTGACATTGGAGCAGTTTGCGCGGCTTTCCAATTTGATGAATAAAAAAATAAATAAATAATAAAAAGAAATAATCCTCCGTGACTGTGCATAGGATAGTCAAAAAGGGGGATTTTTTCTATGTCGGATTATCGTCGGTTTATTTCCTATATGTATCTCTATGAGAATGGTGTAAAGACTATGAATGCCGGGTTTGTGAAGGTGGAGAGCCGAAACGGGCAGTGCAGGATAAGTCTGTCTCTGAAAAATGTATATACAGAAACGGAACACTATCAGGCCTACATGTTCCTGAGATTTGGACAGGAACTTCGGGGAATTTATATGGGAAATATTAAAATTAAAAACCACGGGAGTGAGTGGAATTTTCGGACAGATACGGGTAATATTGCAGGTTCGGGATATAAGCTTGAACAGATGTCCGGTATGATCATTAAAAGTGAAGGTGATAAGTTTTACGGAACACGTTGGGATCAGGGCGATCTGGATATCCGGCAGTTTGTGACACAATGGCAGGAAAGTGATCTGCCTGTGTCCGAATGGATACCGGATGAAACAGAGCAGGAAGATAAAATGCCGGAAACAGAAATACTTCCGGATGAAACATCGGAGACAGTTGTTTATGCTCAGGAAGAAGAGCGGGGACTTACTGTAACTGAAAAGGATGAACGATGTAAAAATTTCTGTAAAATTCTGGAGCAGTGTCCGGGTATGTATCCTTTTGAAGATGATCTGGTAGATACCTGTGTCCGGCTGGAGCCAAAAGATATCGGCTTAATGCCGATTGACTGCTGGTCTTTCGGAAGCAACAGTTTTTTGCTTCATGGCTATTACAGTTACAGGCATTTAATATTTGCCCGGATGAAAGAGGCAGGTGACGGCAATAAGAGCTATATTCTCGGTGTTCCGGGAACCCAGCATTCAAGGGAAGCTTTTATGGCTAATATGTTTGGTTTCAGAGAATTTAAGCCGATTCGAGAGGATGGTGAGAACAGCAGTAATTTTGG
>JAEDDO010000150.1 GCA_016298055.1 Frisingicoccus sp. | reverse complement strand
ATCTCATTAGAGACATTAAAACACAGTGCGGTTGGAATTTTTGCCCAACTTGCGGTGCGAAGATTAGTTTGGAGGATTAAAGAATGGATAATCAGAAATTTGTAGAACTTGCGAAAAAAGCCGTTGTAAATTATTTCAACAGTCACAAAGAAATTACCGACGAGGGTCGGCTGGCGAAAGAAGATGTTTTTGTCGTATGGCTGTGTAAAACACTTCAAAACAACAAGGCTCTTTTGAGCACAACTGTTTGGGATGGCATGTATTATGAAGTAACATATAACGGCGACAAAAACGAAATGTATTTGGATGCTTACAAAAAGTGGGATAACAAGTGTATTGAGGTAGATAAAAATGAGTAAATACCCTAAAGCATGGGAACGAAACGGTACTCGCAGGCCGTTTCCTGCAATGTATGAAGCGCAAAAAATGTTTGGAGAAAAAGTTTGGTTTCGGTGCCCGGATTATGTTGAGCCAAAACATTGCAAATGGTGTGGGAGGCTTCTGAGTGGCCGTAGAACAAGTTTTTGTTGCGATGAACACAGCAAGGCATTTAATGATATGACGGTATGGAACAGAGGAAGAGATCCGTATTCCCTACGCATTCTTTATCGAGATAATTTTACTTGTCAAAAATGCGGCGAATTTCACGCATTTCAAAACGAATACGGCGTGGCAATTCCGATTGATGATGGGAAATTAAATGTACATCATATATTGCCCGTTTGTAAGGGTGGTGGTGATGAACCAGAAAATCTTGTAACATTGTGTGTAGATTGTCACAAAGAGATTCACAAAAATAAATGATTGAAACTATAATTTCATTAACATTTTATTCGTTATAATAAACAAAAATTTTTCTTAAATATAATTAAAAACTGTATAAATTATACACAAGAAAGGAGATATATGACAGATAAAAAAACATATCAACAGCCAAAATTCTCATATTCTCGCACAGAAGTATATGAGAATTGTCCATATCGATACTATCTTCAATACATAAAAGGCCATTATATTCCTGCGACAAGCCTTGCAATTTCATACGGACAAATTGTCCACAAAATAAACCAGATTCAAACCGAAACGCTTCTTTCTGGGAAGCCGATTGATTATCCAATACTGAAAGATTATTTCCAAAATGTGAACATTCCCAAGAAAAGCCCGAAAGACAAAGATGGAGACATTTTTGGAACAAATATTCTTCGTCGGATGTTTCCTGACGACTGGGAGACTCTCGATAAGACCGGAAGAACCTTCGAAGAGAAGGCGCAAGCATTTTTGGAGAGAGGAATTTATCGGCAAGAAGAGTATCTTGCGGAGCACCCGGAGCTCAAACTTTTTGCCGCAGAAATGCCGTTCGAATATTACTTCGACAAAGTTCTTTTCACGGGTTCGATTGACCGCGTTCTTCAATACCGAGACGACCCAAAACACTTCGTAATCCATGATCTAAAAACGAGCGCGGAAGCATATGATGACAAGAAACTGACAAGTCCTAGACAAATGTGGATTTATGTTGGAGCACTAAAGGAACGGTTCGGGGATGACATTCAAGTCGATTGTGAATATGAATTCCCAGTCGCGGAAGAAATGAGAAAAGCCGGGACGAAGGGTTGGGAAAAGCGGTGTGAGACGAAGATGCGGAAAATACTGGACGATATTTTCAACGAAAACTGGATAGCACATCCGTCTCCTTTGTGTTTCTACTGCGCGTTTTGTAACAACAATCCGAATCAACCAACAGAAGCAAAAAATCTCTGTCCATATTATAGCCTTTGGACTCCGCAGGACAGATCGTTCGCTGTTCGGTTGCCGTGGCAGGGAATCGAGATGGATGAAATTCAGCACAAAAAACTCGAACAGCTCGAAGCATTGGACGATGAATTTGCCGACGAAATCGAAGAAGAGGCGGCGGAACTGAACGACGATTGGGATCTCTAAAAATATTTTAAAGAAATTTTTCAAAACCCCTTGACAATCGAGGGGTTTTCTGTTATAATAATGGTGGAAGTAAAAATATATTTAAAAGGAGAAACGATTATGGAAACAATCATTACTCTTAAGGATCTGTTGAAACGCTGGAAGGAAGAAGCGCACACCGAAAAAGATGTCACTCTTGTTTCGAAGAAGGGGAACTCTCTGATTATCTGCACTCGTCGTCCCGGTTGGTATATCGGAAAAGGCGGAGAGTTGTGTGACAAATATTTTCAGATGATTAAGAGCGGTAAGACCGATAAAGGCGAGAGAATTCTTCTAAGCCCATTCGTCGTTGAAAAACTTGAGAAAATCGAATTCGTTGAAACTTTTGATAAAATTTAAGGAGGACGGAATGACATCAAATACGAATTGTTATTCTTGCAAGAAGTATGGTGAATATTGCGAATACGCCAATATGTATGGAAACTGCCTGTCGACCGCGTGCAAAAAAGTAACGACGGTGACGTCAGAATTTAGCCCGATTCTGCCGGACTATCGGATTGTTCATCGAAAGGACGGAGTATATGATTTGTACGATAGTTTACGCTGGCTTATGTCTCGTGGGTGTATTGACGATATTTTGAATTTTCTTTCGACAGCGAGTAAATATTCTGCGATTCGAATTGTTTTTGAGGACAAAAGCTTTGGGGAAGATTATAATGAGAAAACTTAATAAATCAGAAGTTAACCGAATCATTAAAGAGAATGCTGTGCTTTCCAATGAAGACCTTATTAACAAATATTTCGATATCGTTTACCACGATGTTCTCGGTTCACAGGCTGAACAAATGGAAGAAGCCGGATGGGATGAGTCAGATGTTAAAGAGCGTCGAGAGTATGAGCATTATATGAATTGTTATAATGATATTCTCGAAGGAATATTGCAAGAGCGCGGTGTAGACCCGTGGAAAGATTACGCGAATAATATTACGGAGGGTATATGACAATGCCAAAGTATGTTGAATTAAGTGCCGTTCAAAAGAAAATTATGGAAATGATCGGAGATATACGCGGAACATATCTTGCCCAAGATATTGGGAAAATACCGTCCGCAGATGTGCAAAAAGTAGAACATGGGCGTTGGATTCGGTGCAACGACCAAGGCGGGGTTGAGTGTTCTAAGTGCGGACACTGCACAAACGAAAGGATTCTTAAGTGGTACCAAGAGATTAACGGTGATACTTGTAATATTTGTTATCAATCAGCAAAACCGTTTTATTGCTCGCGGTGCGGAGCGAGAATGGATGAGGAGAAAAACAATGAAGGAAATTGATTGGACAAAAATAGCAAACGCGGTTGAAGTTATTAAGATGGGTATTTGCAATCGTTGCGATGTCGACGGAGTTATCGTGTACAAGTGCGGCACGGTTATCCGAATTGATATTAAAAATCAGTTTGAATAACTGTTTGGA
The DNA here is from genome assembly GCA_016298055.1 of Frisingicoccus sp. Classification (GTDB taxonomy): domain Bacteria; phylum Bacillota; class Clostridia; order Lachnospirales; family Lachnospiraceae; genus Frisingicoccus. Next base: position 1,123 of record JAEDDO010000150.1, on the reverse strand, counting down.
GGATTAAACCATGGGATATAGACATTATTTATACGCAGTTCCGAAAAAGCAGGTCGCAGAAATTCAGTCGTGTAAAACAAACGAAGACTGGATTGACTTTGCAAAGCGGCATGAATATCGGTATGACGAAGATGATGAATGGTTTCCTCCATATAGAGTCGGCAAAGAACTTTACGAACTTGGTAAATACTCGGAAATCGGATTCAAGTTGGAATCTGAAAGACCGTCGTTGTTCACATCAGAAGAGTTGAAAGAAAGATATTCCGATGATGGATTTTCTCTTCTAACGAAGGATGACTTCAAGGCGGTTATTGAAGAATATCGACAGAAGATTATCAATTGGCTCCAAAGTCTCCTCAATCCGGAAGACGATCCAATAATTCCGTCCAAGTTGTCTAAAGAAGAAAGAAAACATTTGGCAATAGAACACGAGATTCAAGATAAAATTGATTCTTGGAGCGGTAAATACTTCGGAATTTCGCCCATTGATCTGGATGAGAGTCGGGAACGCATCACAGGTGACTGGTCGTATGAGTACGCAATTTTCGAGTTGGTCCGAGCGTATAAAGCATTCGACTGGGAGAATGACGATTTGGTTTTAGTGGGGTGGTAATATGATTTATCGAGAAGAAGTTCGAGATCTGTTTTCGGTCCCGGATGATTATTATCTTGCGCATTGTATTAGCGCGGACTTCGGAATGGGAAAGGGGATTGTCGTAGAATTCAACAAGCGCTTCGATATGAAACATATTTTGCAGACAAAATATCCCGATTATGTCAATCAGTTTCATCGACAGAAAAGATTATTTGACTGTATTCTTGAGGGTCGAGTTTTCAACCTGATTACGAAAGAACGATATTTTGAGAAGCCAACATATAACACTCTAACAGGCGCGTTGTGCAAAATGAAGGCTTTGTGCCAGTCGGAAAATATTCATAAAATCGCAATGCCGATAATCGGGTGTGGATTAGACAGATTGGAATGGGACAAGGTTTCCAGAATTATTAAAGATGTTTTTCAAGAAGAAGATATTGAGATTTTGGTTTGTCGAAAAGAGTAAAAAAATAAATAAAAGAGAGGTTTTAATACGATGACAGAAGAAGAAAAGAATACTCCGATTAC
>JAEDDO010000149.1 GCA_016298055.1 Frisingicoccus sp. | reverse complement strand
GTCCCATTGCTACCCACGGCAAAGCTGCTTGAATAAAATCAAAGATCATCTTTCTTCCTCCAATCCTTTAATATTGTGATGTTGGGGTCAAATGCATTTGCCCCCATGATACCTACGGATTTTTTGTAGCCATTTGTCCCTTGGATCAAAATATCTGACCTGGAAGTTTTAATTTTTCCTTAACAGGAAATGCCTGATCAAACATCTCAGTTTCAGCTTCATCCACAAAATATCCCTGTGGTGTCGCATACTCTCCTGTAATTCCATCTAAATATCCTGGAATTAATTCCTTACACAAAAAGAAGGATGCATCCTCACCTTCCGGCAAGCCATGATAACGAATTCCAAATGTGCTTGCCTGCGTAAAACCACTCTTTCCATAAAAGTCGATGTTGCCTTCAAAACAGACGGCACCGCATCCAAGCTCCTTTGCTTTTTCTAAGGAATAGTCTAATAAAATTTTTCCATATCCCTTTCTTTTTCGTTCCGGTGTGATACAAATCGGTCCCATCGTCATGATCGGTATATCTCTGCCATCATCCGCCTTGATTGTTGCTCTCATAAACATGTTCTGTCCAATCAGCTTACCCTCTTCTTCCATAACAAAATCAAGTTCCGGAATAAATGCCGGATCATGCCGAAGCTGATTCAGCACATAATGTTCCAGACATCCGGGGCGATATACGTTCCAAAAGCTTTCTCTTACCATATTTTCTACTTCTCTGTATTCTTCCTGTTTTTCAAGACGTATGATAATATTATCTGTGTTCATAATCTTTCTCCTCTATCTTTTCCTGTTCTTTTTATTGATTTTCGAAATAGCCTTAAATTTCTGCTTTTTCTCAGCCAGATAGCCTTGAGTATTTTCTATATAATGATTCTCATTCATCAGCTTTAGATAAGAATAAAACCGATCCATCGACAACTCACCACGTTCAATCGCCTCCCGTACCGCACATCCAGGTTCACTTTCTGAATGAGTACAGTCCCGAAAACGACAGCTTTGTGCCAGTTTTTCGATATCTGAAAATGTCTGATGGATTCCATCCCCCGAATCCCACATTCCCAGTTCGCGCATTCCCGGTGTATCAATCACCATGCCGCCGGATGGCAATAAAATCAGTTCACGATGGGTTGTCGTATGCCGCCCTTTGTCATCATTCCTAAGTCCGTTGGTATCCATATACTTTTCACCCAGCAGACAGTTAATTAAAGTAGACTTTCCCACACCGGAGGAACCGATAAATGCGACGGTTTTTCCATCTGAAATATAAGGAACAATCTGCTGATATCCATCCTTCTCCACTGCATTTGTTATCAGAACATCCACACCTGCGGCAATTGAAGATATTTCCATAAGTCTGCTCTCCGGATCCTCACACAAGTCCGCTTTCGTCAGGATAACAACAGGCACTGCACCACTATTCCAGGCAATTGAAAGATACCGTTCCAGTCGACGCAAATTATAATCATTGTTCATGGACATACATAAAAAAATCGTGTCGATATTTGCCGCAACAATCTGCTCTTCCTTTTTTTCACCGGCAGCTTTCCGTATAAAACTGCTTTTTCGAGGAAGCACACGATGAATGACCGCATGACCTCCGCTTTTGTTCCAGTCTGCCATAACAAAATCTCCTACTGCCGGATATTCTGATTTTTCCTGTACATCATAATGAAATCTACCGGATATCTCCCCCCATTTTTCGCCTTCTGAAGAGATCAGCCGATATATTCCCTTTTCCTGCAAAATCACTCTTGAAACCGTCAAGTCTGAAAAATGGTCCGCCGACTTTTGAATGGCTTCAGACAAGCCATACTGTTTCATATTCGTCTCTATACCCATACTTCCTTCCTCTCTATACAAATAAACGTTCGTTTACATTTATTTTAGTGAACGCTCGTTTATTTGTCAAGTCGAATTTGTTCAAATCACTTTATACGGCCATTTGCATATTCCTACTTCCAGGGCTCTCTCTTCTTTCAAATGAAAATCCGCATACCGACAATACCAGCAGCCTTTCAGGCTTTCTATCGCTTCTTCTCTGGATGTATATGCCGGACACAGATCCTCCGGCCATACGTTTCCGTTTTTATTTGGGATTTCGAAATATTCTCTGTTTCTCATCATATCTTCCACCCTTTATTCCAATATAATCTTCTTACCATTTAAGCTGCTCGTTTTCATATTCAGAAAATATCATATTTTCAAAAAAAAGACCGGAACTACACGGATTCCGGCCTCTTTTACACGGGATTTTATCTCATCAGACTTTCTATTCTTTTGAATGACTCATAAAATCATTCGAACTTTAAATTTATTATCTTCTGCAATATAATAAATCTCGCTATGTGTTTTATTTATAAAAGATACTACACTTCGGGTTCCGATTCCATGATTTTTCTCATTAGAAAAAGGATGTCCATCTTCATCCAAAGGTACCTTTCCTTCACAGGAATTTTCAATTTCCAACAGAAGTTGGTTTTTATATTTTGCTGTTAATTTCAAATATCGCTCCTTTTCCGGAAGTTTCATGCAGGCATGTATGGCATTTTCCAGAAGATTACTGACCGTAATGGCTAATTCCATATCGTCCACCGACAGACCGACCGGAATATTCGCAGAAACAGTCGTTTGAATTTCTTCCTTTTCTGCCCATGCTATGTAATGACTGACAGCAGCGTTCACCGTCGTATTCTCACAGTATTTCTGAATTCCTTTTGGCTCCAGTGCAAGCCGTTCCGACAAATATTTTTTTGCTTCATCCGTCCTTCCGTCTTCCAGCAATTGATACAGCAGAGCTTCAAAATGTCTTCTGTCATGACGCATCATCCTGTCCTTCTGCACAACTGTTTCCGCCGACTGAAGTCGTTCTTTCATGTTTTTTGCCGCTATCTGCATGATATACGCATCCGACTCCAGTCTGGACTTTTCCTGCACAAGCTCCATTTCCTGCCTCATTAATTCCGTATATTTTTCAAGAATTACAAAAATTGCTATATTCACAATAACGAGCAGGACCGCCATTCGAAGAAACTGCCCTGAATTAAAATTCTCGTACTTGCCCACTGCCAACACAAACATATCCACCACAATCAGCGCAACTGAGACAAAGGGCATTGCCATAAGCAAAAAAATCATGTTATCTGATTTTCTGTCCTTTTCTTTACTTCCGAATCTGCATATGAAAAGCACAAGAATCATTTCTATAAAATTCATAAGCAGCGCTGTCTGTGGTGTGATCCGTTCATACTGCGTTCGAAATCCCATTTCATTATTCAGGTATCCGCTGCTTATTCCAACAACAATCTCCGTCGCCATAACTCCTACCAGATAAAACAGGAAATTGGTCAGTTGCCGGAAACTCTTCACATAATACACCAGAAACAACGGAATCAGATAGGACGAAATCATCGCCAAAAGATTTAATGGCGGAATCTCCTGCAGATTTGCACAAAAAAGCATACACCAGTCAAGCAGATAGATGATCGGAACAAGCCATGGTCTGTCTATCATATATTTCCTTTTTTCGCAGAACGTTCTGTGCATATATCCAAAAAGATAGATTGTCAGAAAATCTCCCGCACCCAACAACAGTTCTGATGCGGATATATATATTGGCATTTTCCACTCCCCCCTGACTCCTTTTTCACCATAAAATCTGTTTTAGTAAATATTTCCTTTGCTTTTCATATTTTACCATAGATACATCACTCAAAACAGACAGATTCTATAGAGGATTGTGTCAATTTTATATATGTATCCACCGTGCTATTGGTTACTTAAAAAATTTTATCTACAAAAATATATTTAAATTTTTTTATATTGGACAAAAAAAACGTTTAATAGTATAATCAATCATAACGATATTAGTGTCAAATACTTTTGATCCTGGTATCTCATAATACGGATATAAATGGAGATGATTTTTAGTATGACAATCACAAAAATTAAAAACGATAATTTCTTAACCTTAAAGCTTGAAGGTCGTCTTGATACAACAACAGCACCTCAACTTGAGAGTGAACTTTCCGAGAATCTTAACGGTGTCACTGAATTAACAATTGATTTTGCTGAGCTGAGCTACATCTCTTCTGCAGGATTACGTGTTTTACTTGCAACTCAGAAGAGAATGAATAAACAGGGCTCCATGAAGCTTATAAACGTTAATGAGATCGTTATGGAAGTTTTCGAAATTACCGGTTTTGTGGACATTCTGACAATTGAATAAGCAAAAGAAGGGGACAATTTCTCTGATGACATACATCAGGAACCTGTCCCCTTTTTACTATCTTTTTTTATGGAGAATCAACTGAATGATCACATAAGCAGCAATGCATATGACTGCCACAAGTGCAATCCATACCATTATCCACATATTATTTCTCTCGTGTTCCTCTTTCTGCTCGGTCTCTTCCGGCTTTGTCTCTGGAAATGCTACTTCTTCCCACTGGGCATAAAGTTCAATATTTTCTGCCGGCATATTGAATTTTAATCCCGGATCGTAACTTTGTCCGC
>JAEDDO010000148.1 GCA_016298055.1 Frisingicoccus sp. | reverse complement strand
GGCTTCAGCACCTGAGAAGCCTGTGAAATCACATCTTCCAGTGTACATAAAACTTCATGGCGGGCAATGGCTTTCGGAAGATGGGGATTCGTCAGGCCATGGCTTCCTGTCATATACGGTGGATTACATGTAACAACAGAAAAAGAAGCCCTGCCAAATATGGCAGCAGCCTCCTTAATATCTCCCGTCCGGATCGTCACCGTATCTTCCAGATGATTATAAGCCACACTGCGTCTTGCCATCTCGGCACTGCGTTCCTGAATCTCCAGACCTGTAAAATGTTCCCCCTGGGTTTTTGCTTTTAGCAAAATAGGAATAATTCCTGTACCGGTACCCATATCCAGTGCACGCTCCCCCTTCTTCACCTTTGCAAATCCAGAAAGCAGCACTGCATCTATTCCGTAACAAAAATCCTGCGTATTTTGAATAATAAAATATCCATTCTGCAGATCATCCAGACGCTCATGTTCCTTTAATTCAACTGTCATCTCAGATATCCTCAGTTTTCTCTCTCCAGTTTTTCCAGTTCCTTCATCTCTTCTTTGGATAATTTTACTTTATCCTTTTTATGCTTCGGACGGAACTTCAGTTCTTCCACTTTATATTCCCGAATCTCTTTTTCATCCTCAATATCCACAATAACCTTAACCAGCTGACGCAGTACATTGACACTCTGTACTTCACCTTTGATTCCCTCCGGTGTAGTAACCGTATCGCCGGTATTCGGCAGTCTCTTATTCAGGTACTCGTAAGTTTCCTGTTCATTTTTCAGACAGCACATAAGTCTTCCACATACTCCGGAAATCTTTGTAGGATTTAATGAAAGATTCTGCTCTTTTGCCATCTTGATAGAAACCGGTGCAAATTCAGAAAGATATGTGTGACAACAAAGTCCTCTTCCGCAAATTCCCATACCTCCCAGAATTTTTGTCTCATCTCTCACACCAATCTGACGCAGTTCAATTCTTGTCTTAAAGACAGCCGCCAGATCTTTTACCAGTTCACGGAAATCAATCCGTCCATCTGCTGTAAAATAAAACAATACTTTATTATTATCAAAGGTATATTCCACATCAATCAGCTTCATCTCCAATTCGTGGGCACGAATCTTCTGCAGACAAATCTGATATGCTTCTTTTTCTTTCTTCCGGTTGCTCTCCGCCTTTGCATCATCTTTCGGTGTTGCCACACGGATCACATCCTTCAGTGGCTGCACAACTTCATTATCATCTACTTCCTTGGGGCCCAGAACCACAGTGCCGTACTCTACGCCTCTGGCTGTCTCCACGATTACATGCTCTCCCGGACTTACCTGGAAATTTTTCGGATTGAAATAGTAAATCTTACCTACATTCCGAAATCTGACTCCTATTATTTTTACCATATTAATTCTCCCGTATTGTCAGGAACAGCAATTCCATCACCAGATCAAAGTTTACATTTGCATGTAAACGTTCTTTCGCAGTTCCTATGGCATCAATAATCTTCTCGATTCCCTCATAAGAACTTTTCTTTGCCCGTTCCTTAATATAATTCAGCTGATCCTTAAACATCAGCCCATCCACCTCTTTGGTGGCTTTAAAAAACAGTACATCCCGGAACCACATAGCAAACAAATCCAAATACTCGTCAATATTCTGCTTCTCTGCTGAAAGTTCTTTAATCATCTCAACCATTTCATACAGTTCCAGCTCTTTTGACTTTTTCAAGATCCGAAGTGCCTGCTCAGTCATCAGATTAAAATCATCGGATTCTGCCATCTGTTTTGCTTTCCCGATATTTCCCTGTGAAAATGCTGCGTCCATCTGTGCCTGATAATCAGGAAGATTCATTTTTTCCATCAGATAATCTTTGACCATGCTCTCCTGCACCGGACGAAGATTCAATTTCACACACCGTGAAGTAATGGTCGGAAGAAATGCATCCATATTGCTGGTCAAAAGCATAATCACCGCATAAGCCGGCGGCTCCTCAATCGTCTTCAGAAGAGCATTCTGTGCCTGAAGAGTGAGTTTTTCAGCTTCATCTACAATATATATTTTATAAGAACTGCAGTACGGTTTGATCATCACGTCTTCAATAAGCTGGGTACGAATATCTTCAATACCAATGGAATTTGGCTTTTCATGGGTAATATATATAATATCCGGATGATTTCTGCTCATCGCTTTCTTACAGGAGCGACATTCCTGACAAGGATCAATATCCTTCTTTTCACACTGTAATGCCATAGCAAATGTGTTCGCCAGCAGTTTTTTTCCGGAACCCTTCTCACCACTGAGAATATATGCGTGAGAAACTTTTCCTAACCGAATTGCATTCTGCAAATGCTGTATAATTTCTTCATGACCAACGATTTCTTTAAAACCCGGCATTATATCACCTCCTGCTTTTTTGTGTATTGATAACATCATCTATTAGTATAACACAGATTTTACGTATTTTTCAATGTCTGACATACAAGTAATAAAATCCATATTCTGAAAACGGCGGGAAATTCCGGCTGCCTTTATATTTGCCTCACTAAAATCCTGACTATCCGCAAGAAATCTGCGGCACATTTCCTCATATTTGGGTATTTCCTGAGTTTCTTCCCGTGCAATTGCTCTCTTAAGACGCATTCCGTCTTCCACTTCTATATAGACAGGACATACCTTATTTTCCCCATAGTATTTCTTCAGCTGTTCATAGGACTCCAGAGTACCGATTCCCAGATAATTATATTTTTCCAGATTCATATTATCGACAGTAAAATATCTCCACAGACCATAAACCGACTCATATCCCCGATCCTCAATGATCTTTCCGGAAGCTTTCAGACACTGAAATTCGTCCTCATTTACAAAGTAATATTCCTGTCCATCCTTTTCTCCATCCCGGATAGGTCTGGTAGTATATATAATCAGCCTGCGGAAATGAAGTTCCGGATTTTCCAGTAACTTTTGATAAATCGTATCCTTACCGGATGCACTCTTTCCCATAATATAAAATAACTTACCCATATCTGTGTTCTTTTCCTGTAACATCATTCTATTGTTAAAACTTTATGTATCATACTAACATAAGAAATAACTGATTTCAATAAAAGGAGGAGATTTGGTATGGCAATATATTTTTTAGATTTTTCAGAAATACTTAATTTCTTTTCCATACGTAGGACACATCTTTGGAATATAATGGACTTATCTTCAAAGGAGATAAATTCTCCGGTCAAATGATAAAAATGCATATTAGCCTCAGGGCTTTGCAGTAACTTAAAAAGAGGACGGCGGCTGCGTATTAAGTAAGTCAGAGTTTGCGTCGTGGCTGTCGGACCTCGCCAAAAAAATCAACCTGTTACTGTGAAAATATCTACACAATAACAGGTTTTTACATAAATTTTCTTTCTCCTTTTTATGATCCGCAGAATCGCCGCAGAGGATATCAATCTGTCCCTCATCCACATGAATCGGCTCACCGAACATTCCGGACACGGAATCTACGATGGTCATAATTCCATATTCATGGAGCTTTTTACTGATCTCTTCCACCGGATTCAGCACTCCACTTGGCGTATCACAATGAACAAGAGTAGCATATTTGAAATCATGATTCTTTTCCAGATATTTACCAAAAGCTTCCACATCGATGGCTTTTGTATAAGGTGCAGTGTAAAATTCCACCTTGCCGCCATACATAGTAACAAAATCCGCAAAGCCTTTCCCATAGATTCCATTGTCAATGACAAGAACCTTATCTCCCGGCTCCGTCAAAGAAGCACAGGCTGCTTCAAGACCCAGAATTCCCTCTCCGTCCAGGATAAAGGCTTCATTTGTACTCATAATAATAAAAACTCCTCTGTATCATTTATAGCCACTATGCTACTTCAGATTTGGTTTTAGTGACATGCTCCCACCACTTAAATCAAAGATTATGAAGTGGGGGCTTCCTGTTCAATGGCTCTCATGAGCCAAGTATCTGCAGGCTACCCTCGCGTGCCCCGCGATTGTTTTTGCCCGGATACGGGCATTTTTATTACTTTGTCCGGATACGGACGTATTTTCTTTTTTGCTCCCTGCTTATACAGTCAGCATTCTCCGCGCTTCTTCACGGATATTGATTGCTGCGTTTTTGTCCCTGTCCATGACACTTCCACAGTCACAGCGATAGATCCGCTCGGATAATTTCAGTTCTTTTTTTACATTTCCGCACATACAGCATTTTTTGCTGGACGGAAAGAAACGATTGGTCTTCACCAGTTTCTTACCCTGCTCCTCCAGTTTATATGTCAGAATATCACGGAACATCCCGTAGCTGTTATCCATGACGCTCTTACCAAAATTCAGACAACGGCTCATAGCTTTCATGTCAAGATCTTCCACACCTACCGCATCATATGTGTCTGCGATCTTTCTGGTAAGTTTATGGATATAGTCTTTCCTCTGGTTTCTTACTTTCTCATGGCACAATGCTACTTTTCGCTTCTGCTTCCTGTAGTTACAGCTCCCTTTCTGACAATGCGAAAGCCTTCTCTGCTCTCTTGCCAGTTTTTCTTCCGAATT